>CAXTDP010000080.1:0-12993 GCA_964242295.1 uncultured Acetobacteraceae bacterium
GTGACCGCCATGCGGGCGACGATGGGCGGCGGCATCGTCAGCACGCCGATGGTGGCGAACAGCTTGATGCGCGTCGTCACCGCCGCCAGCCCGGCCATCAGGGTGAACGACTCGAGGTTGTGGTCCCAGAACTCGGACGGCCCGCCGAAGCCGCGCAGCTTGATCATTGACAGCGCGAAATCGAAGCCGAAGCGCTCGGCCTTCTCGACGATGGTCCTGTTGAGGTCGAAGGTCGGCATGTATTGGGGGGAGGTCGTGGAGATCAGCCAGCCGTTGTTGCCGATGGGGATGAAGACGCCGAGCTGCATGGAGGAGTCCTTTACCGGAGGCTGGGGCCGGCCGGTTGCCCGGCTGCGTGACGAGAGGTGCCGTTGCGTGGCGCCGCCGCAGGGACGTGCGGCGCGGCAGGATGGGTCTGCATACTGTCCGGCATCGAGCCTCCCTGAACGAAGGCGCTGCCCGGAGGTGGCGGCACCGTCGTCTAGCCCTGTTCCTGCCCTGGGCACGCTAGGGGCAGGCAGCCGCAGGGGTCAAACGATTATGCCTTGTCCTGCGCCAGAACTTTTGTCGGTGGAGCCGGATTTGCTGCAAACCCGGCCTTTCCGAGATCAACAGCCTATCCCTTGGGCACTCTTGATCGTGCAGCCGAACGCGCCTTCCATGCGGCGCCAACGAGGGACACACGATGATCGACCATGTCATCCGCAACGCACGCCTGGCCGGGCACCCTGACCCGGTGGACATCGGCTTCGCCGCCGGGCGCATCGCCGAGGTCGGGCGCAGCCTGGCCTGCGATGCGCCGGCCACCGACGCAGAGGGCTGCCTGTGCTGCGCCGGCATGGTCGAGAGCCACATCCACCTCGACAAGTCCCGCATCATCGGCCGCTGTGCCCCGGAGCAGGGCCGGGCGGCGGACGCGGTGCGACGAATATCGGAAGTGAAGCACACCTTCACCGTCGAGGACGTGTATGCCCGGGCCGCCACCACGCTGGAGGGCTGCATCGCCCACGGCACCACCCGGATGCGGACGCACGTCGAGGTGGACCCGAAGGTCGGGCTGCGCGGCTTCGAGGCGGTCCGGGCGCTGGCTAAGGCCTATCGCTGGGCGGTGGACATCGAGATCTGCGTGATGCCGCAGGAGGGGCTGACCAACAACCCCGGCACCGACGAGCTGATGGTCGCGGCGATGCGCGGCGGCGCGCGGGTGGTGGGCGCGGCGCCGAGCTACGATACCGACCCCGCCGCGCAGATCCGCCGCGTGTTCGCCATCGCGCGCGAGTTCGGCGCCGACCTCGACCTGCACCTGGATTTCGGCAACACGCCGGACGGCCTGGACGTGCCGCTGGTGTGCGAGCTGACGGCGGAACATGGGCTGGGCGGCCGGGTCGCGGTCGGCCATGCGACCAAGCTGTCCACGCTGGCGCCCGCGGAGCAGGCGGCGATGGCCCGGCGCCTGGCCGACGCCGGGGTGGCGGTGACGGTGCTGCCGGCGACGGACCTTTTCCTGATGGGGCGCGACCAGACGTACAACGTGCGCCGCGGCCTGGTGGACGCCAACCTGTTCATTGAGCACGGCTGCAACTGCGCGCTGTCGAGCAACAACATCCTGAACCCGTTCACCCCGTTCGGCGACGGCTCGATGATCCGGATGGCCAACCTGCATGCGAACGTGCTGCAGGTGGGCGCGCCGGAGCGGCTGGCGGAGTGCTTCGCCATGCTGACCGACCGGCCGGCGCGGCTGATGAACCTGCGCGACTACGGCATCGCGGCCGGCAACCCGGCCGACGTGGTGATCGTGGACGCCGAAACCCCGGCGCAGGCGGTGGCCGAGCTGCGGGAGCCGCTGGCGGTGTTCAAGGACGGGCGGCAGACGGTGCGGCGCGCACGGACCGAGCTGCTGCGCCCGGCGCACTGACCTGGCGCTGTCATTGCGAGCCGGCTTCGGCGCGGCAATCCGGGCGTGCACGGGTCAGGCGTGCACGGGCTGCGGCTCCGGTCCGCAGGCCCTGGCCGATGAAGGGGAAGCTTGTGCCACCTGTTCCGTCAACTCGGCCAGCACCTGTGCCAGCACGCGCTTCGCCAACTCGACCTTACCCGCTGTGAGAGTGCGGCACGGCTCCGGCCAGCAGCACCTCATACCTTCCCACGGCTTGGTGCCGACGCCGCCAGGCTCCGCCCGCACTGGCGTCCTGGCATGACACGTTCTTTTTCTGTAACTAAACCGCTGGGCCCTGCGCCATGCTCCCATTGCAAGGGTTCGGCTTGTCACTACGTGTGGCAACAATGGAAAGTAGAAGTAGGGCAGCCGCCTAACTCTGGTCATCCTCTGGGGTAAGCGGCCAAGGTGTTGATTGCTGATAACCAGGGCAGAAAAGCAGGATTGCCGGTCTGACCGGAGATGGATGCCAAAGGTGCAGAGGGCGTTGCCGACAATCGGGAAAGACGGCACGAACCACGGCCTTGGCATGCCTGCCGAGTTGGCGTTGGCTCGCCCACAAATGCCGAAGGCCCTGGTTGCGCTCACTCCTTTGTTCATATTACCGGCAACTGTCCCCGCCAACGCCCAGCAGGCCGACCAACGCCATTTCCACGTCACTCATGACACATACGGCTGCACCAACCCGCGGGCCGCCCTGGCCATAACCAATCACGATGATCCGCGGCAGCAAGACCCGGGATGGGTAGCCTTCGTCATCGCAGACGGTCACTGCGCCCCAATCACGCCCAGAAGCCCGTGGCGCGTCGTTTCAATGCAGGGCGAGCTCGCCTACATGACCTATGCCGGGACAACCGGATTGCCGGGATCTTTCTACTTGCGCGCTTCCGACTTGGCCGAACTTGCTCCTGCTCCCACGGCCGTGCCTCAATCACCAGTCCCCATCAACCAGCCCCTTCCCGCCTACACTCCACCGCCTTCCTATGCCCTACCAACGCCCTTGGCCGAGTTCCAACCTACGACGTTGGCGGCCCCGCAGACATCTGGGACACCCGCGCCGCGTAACGATGCCGCCAGAAGCGGCTACATCAACCCGCCGGAGGCTGCGGTTCCGCCTACGGCCTCGCGGCTTGCCCCAGCCAAGCCCTTTCCAGAACGCCAGGCCACGCCGCATCCCGTCGTCCGCAAGCAGCCGCGCCCAACTCCGCAGGCCGTATCGGCACCAGTGTATGCCAGCACCGCTGGCGGGGATGGCTTCCTGGCGGGAGCGGCACTGGCTGCCTTTATCATGCTCGCCTGTGGCTTAAAGTGGATGGGCAGGGCAGCAGCCAAATATGCCGACGTAGCCCCGAAACAGGAACCCAGGACCTGAGCCACACGGCCCCATGGCCTGAAATCCACCGTCCGAAATGGGGTGGCGCTCCGCTAGACCCGACGCTCGCCGAGGGTGGTCCAGAGCACGGCACAGGCGGGCAGCCCTACGATGACACCCGGCCAGCGTACGAGCAGGCACCCGGCGATGAACACCACCGAACCCGCGCCGATCTGGCCCCTAGTGAAGCGCGGCGTGCGCTGGGCAAGCCTGCGCCCGGCAAGTCTTGCAAACCAGGCTGCCCCAGCCACCGTCACAAGCCATTTGATGACCTCGCTCGTGGTGATGCCTCCCGCGACTGCTCCTGCAAGCGATCCCAGGACGACGACGCCCAGAAGGGACGCGAAGACGACGAAGCCCTGCCCGAATGGGTTAGCAACGCTGTCGCCTCCAGTCTGAAGCCGGGGCGGCGCAGCGAGTGGTTCCCCTATTCGGGCGGCGGATACAGCCATGACCGGTTCGGCCGTTGAAGGCACGCTGCCCTTACGCCGGGCGACATCCGCACTGACGACGTTCGGGACCGGCGCTGCAGGAGTGCTCTGCTCTGGCAAGGGGGCGCCAGGCGCCGATGCCGGTAGCGCCGATGCCGGTAGCGCCGATGCCTGTAGCAACGTTTGTGCCGGTCTGGCACTTGGGGTTGCACTGGTCTGAGGCACCGCTTCGCCGAATCGGATGCCGACCTGAGATGCGATTTCAACCAGTGAGGGATGCTCGCCTGCCGGTCTGAAGCCGGGTTCATCGGCAAGGCGGAAACGGGTTGCGGCCTTGATGCGGCCACTGGCCAAGAGGTGGCTAAGTGTCCGGGCGCTGCGAATGGTGACCCGCCCACCGTCCGAGTCGATAAATTCGTACATCGGCACCTTCTCCCGGGCAGTTCGTATTGGAGGCCCAACTATAGGATGGTAACGCTCTAGCGTGAGTGACCGGCATCAAACGATGAACAAGAACGTGCCACGCCGCCGTGCCCTCCAACTGGCGATGGCGGCTCCACTGCTGCTCCGGGCCAGGCCTGGCTTGGCCGCTGCAAGCTGCCTACCCACAGGGGTCGAATCGCTGCCCTTATCTACCCCAAGCACCCCAGCTCCAACCGTACGTGCGCCCGCAGCCAGCGTGTTCATCGATGTCTCCGGCAGCATGGCAGGCTACGTTGCGCGGCCTCGGGCGGCTCCCGCCGGGCACCCGGCCGACGCCGGAGAGCCCAAGGCGTTCCGTGACGTGGTGCTGAGCCTGCCCCAGCTTGCAGCATCGGTTGCGGACAGCTTGCACCTTTTTGCGTTTGGCAAGACTATTCGCCCCATTGCCATAACGGATCTCGCCCGCGCCTCCGATCCCCGCTTCTATGCAGACCAGGACAGCCGCATCCAGGACGCCCTGGGCCGCATGAATGCCTTGCCGCCCGACGAGGTCGGCTTGCTCATCACCGATCTGTTCCTCAGCGGCGACGAGGTGTTCGCAGGTGCCGCATCGTTGCGCGCACCTTTGGCCAGCATGCTCGACGGCGGCCGGAGTATCGCGCTCGTCGGGGTCAGGTCAGGGTTCGCCGGAACCGTCTACGACATACCTGGCGTCAAGCCGTATACGGCCGCCACGGAGCGGCCTTTCTACCTCATGGCGACGGGGCCGATGCCTGCCGTGAGTGCGCTGCTTCAGCGCCTGCGGACCGAACTGCTGTCGCCACTGCCTCCGACACGCGACGGCGGCCCACGGTTCAACACGGTGGTATTCACCCGCGAGCCGTTCCGCGGCGGCCCCGTCCCGCTCCCGATGGGGCCAAGCGGGCGGGCGGCAGTGGCCCCATCGCTTACGCCTGAACTGGGAGAGGATGTCTCGCGCATCCGCTTTCCGGCAGCCGCAGGCACGGCCACCGCTTCCATACCGTTGCAGGCGATTGCATGGCGCGACGCGCTGCTGCCCGACAGGTTCAGCGTGTCGGAGGGGCTCTGGGCACAGCCGCCCGGAAGCGGCGGCCAGTCGGTCTGCAACGGACACTGGCTCGATATCCACAGCCTGTCCGGCCTGGCACAGGTAACGCCCGGGAGCAACGCGGGAGGCTTGTCCCTGACCGTCGGCGGGCCAGCATTGGCGCGGGCAACGCCTGGCCTGACCTTCCTGCTGCGCGCAAGGGTTGCTACCGCGGGATTGAGCGAGACCCCGGAGCAGACGGCCTGGACCCGTGCCTGGAACCTCGAAACCCGTGAGGCCGAAGCGTTCGTGGCTTCCCGTCCTCAGATGTTCCGCACGCTCAACCTCAAAGAAATCATCGGCATGCTGGAAGGCATCCTCCGGGACGGCATCGTGCCCCGACCACTCGGCGAGGCGTTGCTGGCATTCCAGGTTTCCGCCCGGTGAAGGACCGGGCAATCCCGCCTGTCCGCTCATTGATTCTAGGATGCATCCTCGTCGCCGGCGCATGGGCGTTGCCGCTGTTCCTGGACGGCGCCCAACTCGCCCAAGGGTTGCTGCGGGCCAACTACAGCCTGCCGGAGCTTATGGCGTCCTATGTGCCGGAGCTTCGCCGTGCAGCCCAACTCACGCTCGTGACTGCCGCAGCCGTTCCGTTGCTGGCGTTCCTGGCGTGGGTCGCGGAAACGTCGCTGATGCGCCCCACAGGTCCCGGCCAGGTCGCCCGCGGATGGCGGTCCGTCACCTGGTTCGTGATCGCCCTGATTGCAGGATGCGCCGTGTATGGCCTCGTCAACTGGGAGACGCTCGGCGGCGTCGACTCGGTGGACGACGTCATAGCCAACAGGACGGCAATCGTGCTGGCCTTGCTCTCGCTGGTCCTGTTCTGGGTGTTCTGCCTTATAGGCACTGAGCGAATGATCCGGCCTGCCGTTCCAGGCGGTGCGCTGCTGGTCGGCCGCAGTTGACCGACTTCGTCCTGGGCGTCGGCGGGACCGGCGCCAAGTGCGTCGAGGCATTCATGCGCCTGGCCACCTGCGGCATGGGGCCGCCCTCGGCATGGGTTGGCCTGCTGGATCAGGACCGGTCCAACGGTAACTCGGCCCGCACGGGCCAGGTGCTCTCCCAGTATCTCGACCTCAGGGCTGCCTTGCGCACAGCCGGTGGGGCCGACCTTGGCGGCTCGCCGATGATGGCGATGGAGCTGCAGGCACCCAAGGCCGGCTGGGCCTGGGCTCCGGAAGAACGCTCCTCCGCGACCCTGTCCAGTTCGGTGGGCTATCCGGCGCTGCCGCCGTCCGAGCAGGCCGTCGTCCAGGCGCTTTTCAACGACGGGGAGCGTCGGCTGCAGCTTGACGAAGGCTTTCGGCAGCGCCCGGCACTTGGTGCAGCACTGACGTTGCAGGGCGTCACCCCGCAGTCCGCCGTTTGGCAGGACCTGCTTGCAGCCCTCCAGGCCGCTGGCCATGGCGGCGAAGTCCGCGTGTTCCTGGTGGCATCCATCTTCGGCGGGACAGGTGCCGCAGGGTTCCCCACCGTTGCCCGGCTGCTGCGCGCTGAAATCAAGCAGCGTGGCCTTGAGGGCCAGGTCAAGCTCGGAGGTGCTCTGCTCCTCCCCTACTTCTCCTTTCCTGCCCCGCCTACCGATGGCGGCCCTGCTATCCGTCCTGACTCGGCTGCCTTCTTGATGCAGGCCCGCGGGGCGCTCGAATACTACTCGCAGCTGTTCCGCGCCGAGCGCATCTTTGAACGCCTCTACGTCGTCGGTGCAGATCCGCTCATACCGTTGCCCAGCTACTCGGACGGCGGCTCGGCCCAGGCCAATCCGCCGCTGCTGCCCGAGATGCTGGCGGCCCTCGCTGCCATTGACTTCCTGCAAATCCGCCGCGGAGGCGATGGCGAGACGCTTGTGGCAGGGACCTCCGATGCCGCAGCCGTTGGCTGGAGCGACTTGCCATTCGATGCTGCGGGAGGCTCGGGTAGCCTCCAGGCCAATGTCGCAGCAACGCTGCGTACGGCACTGGCCTGGCACACCCTGTATTGTCCCGCCCTGGCAGGTGGCGCCTGGCAGGCGTGCCGGCGCGAGGCCTGGTTCCGCCGCATGCTACCGGGCGACGCCGCGACCGTGGTCGGCAGCCCGACTGCCCAGAGGACCATCGAACAGGTGGCCAAAACCTTTGAAGGCCTGCTCCGGTGGTTCATAGCGTTGAACCGAGGAGGTGCAGGCGGCGAGCGAAGCCTGGCGCTGCTCAACGATGCCCGAGTCGCCGGGCAGTGGGCATCCATGGCGGTGGATAGCGTGCCCCTGACGAGCCACGTGGACAGCCGAACTTTCTCGGCCTTCGTCTTGCCTGTAACTGGCCCCTCAACTGCCGAGGTCTTCAGGCGCATGAGCTACGGTCCTCTGCCGCAGGGCAGCGCAGGCATCGGCACCATAGTCGCGGCCCTGCGTGCCGCCTGCAGCGACCAACGCGCCGGGGAGGCCTGAGCCGTGGCAGACACCATCCGTCCCATGCTGCCGCCGCTGCACAAGGCGCACCGGGTGCCTCCGCTCCCGAAAGCTGGTATCTGGCACCCCATGGGGTCGGCCGACCCGCTGCTGGTCATCGCGCGTGGCTTGAACACGGGACCCCGGTTGACCGAGACGGCTGGCGACATCGTCTCCGTCCCCGATGTCTGGGCCCAGGTCACGGTGTTCGGCAACGCACTCGAGTCGGATGGCCATCCGCTGCACAGGCGCGCTGTGGCCGAATGGCGCGGACTCCTCGGGTGCTTCGCGCTGGCAGCATATCGTGTGCCGGACCTGACCTCCGAGCTGGTATCGCTGCGCGCCGGTCCAGGTGGCAGCGCATGGGCGCAACTGGCGGGCCGTCTCACGCCGCAGTGCAGCCTGCTTGATGGCGGCCGCATCACCGAGGTGGCCCTGGTGCGGGTAGGCAAGACGCTCATCGCCCTGGGCCAGCCGCTTACGTTACTGGCTCCCAGCCGCTCGCTCACCGACCTCCAGGATGGGCGGGCACCTGTGCCGTGGATGGCGGCAGGCCGTTTCCAGGATCCGCTCGTCGCCGCCGACCTATCCCGCGAGGAGCGCGCAGTGCTGTCGCGGTTTCTGCAAACCCTCTGCACGGACCTCGAAGCCGAGCGCGATGCAGGCCGGGACGTGCAGACACTGCTGGGCCTGGCGCGCGACTACCGCGACGAGGCGAATCAGGGTGCTGCGGTCCCCCCGGGAACCCAGTTCGAGCCAGAGCCTGTCTCCCTGGCCTTGCCCGCACTCAGGGTCTTCCGCGCGTTTCGTATCCGCGAGAGGGCTGGCGTGCGGGCCGGCGGAGCGATGTCGGACTGCATGCTGGCTTTGCGCCCAGACTTGCCAGCATCCCAGCTCAAGGGCGTCATCCTGTTTGACCCATCGCTTCACGAGCAGCTTGGGCGGCCCGCTGGCGAAGTTGTGGTCTGGGGTCGCTACTCGTTGCGCATGCTCCAGGACAGGCCGGGCAGCTTGGAACAGCTCCGCGCCGAAGCGCAGTCGGCAGGCTACCTGGTCATCAACGCGGCAGACCTGTTCCTGCCCAGGCTCTACCGCACGGACGGCGTAGATGGAGAGGCCGCGTTCGAACAGCACCCACAAGGTGCGCGTGGCCACCTCCTGCCTCTCTCGCCGCTGCTGCTGGCGGTGTTGCGCCGCACCGACTTGGTTCGGGCCTGCCGCATGTCCGCCGGGGGTAGTTCGGGCACCACGGTGGACCTGAGATTGCTGCTTGCGGACGGCTCGCCCGTGACCCTGTCACGAACCTACGCCGGTGAGGAGGGCGGCGAACCGCCGCTGACCCTGTCGGTCTGGCCCAACTTCCGTGCGGACTGGTGGGGGCTGCACTTGGCGTATTCCGGCTCGAACCCGGAAATCCTCTACGTCGCAGGCGGCTTCGTCTCGCCTCAGGGCCTGGCCAAGTCGCTTTCGGCCGGTGCCGATGGCTACAGTGCAGTGACCGCAGCCCGGGCCATGCTCGGTGGCGATGTGTCTGCGCTGGCCGAGACGACCTGGTTCCGCCAGGACAGCCAGAGCGCCATGGCGCTCCACTTCCTGCCGGGTGCGGCCGAAGCCGTGGTTCTGCAGGACCGCAGGTCGGGCAACCAGCAGGTTGCAGGCCTGCTGCTGCTGCCCGAGCCCGTGCAGGTCGCCGCAGGAGCAAGCGGGACAACGGCCAGGATAGGCATTGATTTCGGCACGACGAACACGGCCGTTTACCTGCAGACCGGTCAGCAGGAACCCCAAGCGCTGCGGATCATGCCGCGCCACATCCTGGCATACCGCCCGACCCCCCAGAGCCAGGAGGAACTCGACTCCGAACTGCTGCCGGTAGACCCTGTCGACATTCCGTTCCAGACCATCCTGCGGGACCGCAGGCTGCCAGGGCAGCGCGGCGAGCGCAGGGCCTTTCGCGACACGTTGGTCTACTTTGCGCAGAAGCGGGCGGCAGCCCTTGGCAGGCTCAACGACAAAGGCGGCAACGACGACCTGTATGCGAACTTGAAGTGGGGTGACGACCAGCCGTCGCGCGAACGCGTGGAGCTTTTCCTGACCGAAGTCTGCGTGCTTGCCTTGGCCGAAGTGGCGGCCCTCGGCATCCAGCCCGCCAATGTCCGCTTTGCCTACTCGTTTCCCGAAGCCTTCAGGCAGCAGCAGCTCAGCAGTTTCCAAGGTGCGGCCCGCAACGCTGTCCGACGCGCGTTGCGGATGATCGGCGGCGGGGATGCGATGCTCCACGTCGAGCCCGAGTTCCAGTCGGAGTCGGTGGCGACCGCGCAGTACTTCATCAACCGGCTAGAGACTCCCGCCACGGAAGGGCTGGTAACGTTTGATATTGGCGGCCAGACAACGGACGTCGCGGTGGTGCAGAGTCAGAGCTTGGATGCCGAACGGCTGGCCTGGCGCGGGTCGTTCCAGCTCGCTGGGCGCCATCTGCTCATTGACTTCCTGCGCGAGAACCCCTCCGTGATTGCGCAGTTGGCACGTGGGCGCCGTGACCTGGAAGAACTCCAGGATGTGCTCGCAACGGTCAGCGGGGCGTCGTTAGAGAAACGCACGCTTGGGACCGAACTGCTGGTGAACAGCCGTGCCTTCATGGAGGCGTTCGACACCGTCCTGCCGACGCTTGGCGGCATGGCCAACGCCGACCGGCTACGGGCTACTGCCCTGGCGGGCCTGGCGGGCCTGTTCGACTACGTGGGTCGCACTGTCCGCCACCTCGCAGAAACCGGCCGCATTAGGGCCCGCGAGGGAACTCCGATATCTATATGCCTGGGCGGCCGCGCGTCCCTGCTCTACCGCACGCTGCTTCGCACGCCAGAGGACCAGGCGGCTGCCTTGAAGTTTTTCACGGGCGCTGCGGGCGACGCCATGCCGCTGGCGCGGCTGGTGTTCTCGCAGTCACCCAAGCAGGAGGTGGCGTTCGGCCTCGTGGCCGACGATCGGGCACTGACCGGAGGCGTTGCCAGCGAACCGCTGCTAGGCGAGGCCTTGCGGTTCGGCGAGGTCAATGCACCTCCGTTCGCGCTTCTGTCGGGCTTGAACATCGACTACGCTTGGCGCATCGAGGAAGCATCGGAGTTTAGGCGTTTCCTGGAGCGCCTACCCGAACTGCGCATCAGGCCGGTGATGTCCGCTGCAGCGTTCGGCCAGCTCACCGGGCTTGCCAATGCCGAGATGACCAAGGCTCTGCGTCTAGCCCAGCAGGAGCGGACCCCTGGAGGTTCAACTGCCGACACGTCCATCATCGAGCCGCCCTTCATCGTCCTGCTGCGCCTCTTTGTCCGCCGCCTGGCTACAGACCCGGGCACGGTGAGGCTCTAGGGTGGCCCTCGTGCTCGGACTGCTGGACTGGGTATTGGTGGCCTTGCTCGTTCTCGTCGTGTCTGGCGTTGCACTCGTTACAGCCATCATGCTGTCGCGGCGTTACACCAGGCACGAGTTGCTGGGCCTTCAGAGCCAGTTCCGGCTGCTGGAGCTGCGCCTGATGGGGCTGGAGCGACGGGAGGCGGACGGGCAGCCTTCTCCAGCAGCGGCACTTCCAGTCCAAAGGACACCGCCATCTCTGCCAGAACGGCCATCACGGCCCGTTTCTGAAGTGCCAACAGCCGTAGTAGTCCGGTCCATGGAGACGCTTACGCAGGATGCAGCAGCGGCGTTGGCGTCCCTCGATGCGTTTCGGCGATTTGCCCAGGCAGAGGGTGGTAGCGGATTTGTGGTCGCGCCCGGCTCACAGAGCTGCCAGCCGGTTTCAGGCAACGACCCGGTGTCGGCCTCGGATTTGTGGGCTGTGCCGTTCGAGGGCGGCGCCTTGTATTTTCCGGGCTATAATCTCCGGCGTAGCCAGTCTGCGTTGCTGGCGGATGCCGGACGCATGGCGCGCGACCGTCTCGGCTGGCTGTTCGACATCGAGGCCGGTGAGCAGCTTGCGGCTTTCAAGCCAGCGTTCCAGCGACCCGGCGAGGACCTGGAACGCGGCTTGCTGACCTTGCCCTTTTAGGTGTTCAGTCCCGGAGTGTGATGGTGCAAGCTTACCCCTGACCCGTCAGCAGGAGGATGCACTGTGGCCGGCGCCAAGTTCCTGCGCGGCGTCGTCTAGGCCTTCCCCGACCAAATCTGCATCGTGCTGACCGACAACGGCGTCGCGTTCACCAAGAACGCCCCGGCCAAGCCGAACACATGAACCGAACCGTCAAGGAGGCAAACACCAAAGCCCTGTGCGCCCATGTCCTCGCCTTCGTGTCGGCCTACAACTTGGCCAAGCACCTCTAGGCACCCCGGTGGCGAACACCCTTCCAAACCATCCGTGATGCCTGGAAAGCCGACCCAAACCCGTTCAAGGTCAACCCGCATCACCGCACCCCGGGATTGAACCCCTGATCTCATCGGTGGCCGCAGCAACATGATACCGCTTCTTTGCCTGATTTGCGGCTACTCGGCGGCTTTCGGCAAGCGGGACGCCGCTGCCAACGCATCCAGCAGTGGTTCCAGGTCCGGCAGGTTGCGCGCCTCGCCCATCGCGGCGCCCTGCTGCCAGGCCCAGTCCTGCCGTTCGGCGATGGCGCGGCTCAGCAGCGGTTCCACCCCGGCATCCCCGACTGTGCGGGCGACCTCCCGCATCTCCTCGGCCCGGCGCTTGCCGTGGATCAGGGCGCGGCTGATGACGTAACGGGCCAGACCCGGCCAGTCTCGGTGCGGCAGGGTGTCGCCCAGGGTGCGGAGCACGTCGGCCTCGACGCCGTAGTGCCGCGCGGCCAGCATGCACTCCGTCGTCAGCGCCTCCAGCCCCTTGATCATCACGCTGCGGCACATCTTCACCGACGACGCCCGGCCGATGTCGGGTGAGAAGTCGGTCAGGTCCATCCCGAACGGCGCCGCGGCGCGCATGAAGTCCGCGGCATGGGGGCCGCCGAGCAGCATCGGCGAGCGCAAGCCGTGCGGCGGCACGCTGGTCATCACCGCGGCCTCGACATAGCGGGCGCCTGCGGCCCCGACGATGCGCGCGGCTTCCTGCTTGGCCGCAGGGGATACGCTGTTCACGTCAATCACGAACGGCGCGTGGCCGAGGCTGCCGGCGAGGGACCGCATCGCCTCCAGCGCCGATCCCGCGGTCACGCAGACGAACACGGCGTCAGCTCCGCGCACCGCGTCGTGGGCGCCCGGCGCGGCAAAGCCCGCCGCCCCGGCGCGGGCCTTCCCCGGTCTGGATCATTCCGATCATCGAGCGGCACACGCACTCGCGCTTCACGTCCCGCG
>CAXTDP010000081.1:0-12977 GCA_964242295.1 uncultured Acetobacteraceae bacterium
GACGCCCGCCGGCAATGGTGTCGGCCGGCCCGCCCCGCGGCGGGGGAGGGGCCTTCCCGAGAGATGGAAGGCAAGACCCAAACCCACGCAGGAGCGCCCAGGACATGGAACTCAGGAACGTCGATCCCCGTAAGCTGAAGGCCAACCCGAACAACCCCCGGCGCACCGGCGCCGGCGACTACCTCGACGCGCAGATGCTCGCCTCGGTCAAGGCGATCGGCCTGCTACAGCCGCCGCTGGTGAAGGAGGAGGGCAAGAAGCTCATCATCCAGGCCGGGCACCGCAGGACCGCGGCGTGCGTCGCTGCCGGCCTGCCGGAGATCCCGGTGCTCGTGATGGCCGAGACCGATGCCATGATCGACCCGATGCGCTCCGTCTCGGAAAACCTGGTCCGTGCTGACATGGGACAAGTTGACCGCTGGCGCAGCATGCAGGCCCTGGCCGCCGCGGGGTGGAACGAGGCCGCCATCGCCGACGCGCTGGGAATGACGGCGCGCAACATCGCCCAGATTCGCCTGCTGGCGAACATCTGCCCGGCGATGTTGGACCAGATGGCCAAGAATGACCTGCCGGATGTGCGCCAGCTCCGGGTTATCGCTGCCGCCACCCAGGAGGAGCAGACCGAGGTCTGGAAACAGCACAAGCCGAAGCGGGGGCACCAGGCGCCCTGGAACGAGATCACACACGGCCTCAGCAAGGTCCGCATGCTGGCCTCCAACGCCAAATTCGGCGACGACGAGGCACAGGTGTTCGGGATCGTTTGGCAGGAGGACCTGTTCGCGCCAGCGGACGAGGACAGCCGCTCCACGACGCAGGTGGACGCTTACCTGGCCGCGCAGCACGCCTGGCTGGAGGCGAATGTGGGCGAACGCGGCTGCATCGTGGAGATGGACGACTATCAGCGCCCGAAGCTGCCACGGGGCGCGCAGCAGCAGTGGAGCAACAAAGCCGAGGACGTGATGACGGCGTTCTCGGTCGATCAGCGCACTGGCATCATCCGCGAGAACTACTTCACCCTGCCCGCTACGGAGCCTGGACAAACGGCTGCCGTAGGGGCTGTCGAACCGGTTCGCAAAATCCGCCCCGACCTGACCGGCAAGGGAAGCTCCATGATCGGGGATTTCCGAACCGACGCTTTGCACCAGGCGTTGCGGGAAAAGCCGATCGGCGACGACCAGCTGATTGCCATGCTGGTGCTCGCCCTGGCAGGCAACAACGTCACCGTGTTGAGTGGCGTGGTCGGCAGGCACCGGGTCAGCCGCCTCGGCCAGGTCGCCGAAGCCCTGACCAAAGGCGGAGTGCTGACGCGCGACCTGGATGCGATCCGGCACGCCGCACGCGAGACCCTAGTGGAGGTGCTGTCCTGCCGGGAGAACCACTCTGCCAGCGGGATGGGCGCCAGGCACGCCGGCTCGGCCATCGACGCTGATGCCTACCTGCCGAACATGGCGACGGCCGAGTTCCTGCCGGCGCTTTCGAGGGGCGCGCTGGAAGGATGCGCCGCCGAGCACTCGATCCGGGTATGGCCGCGAGTGAAGGACACCCGGGAGGCTATCGCCACACACTTCCGCAACGGAACGTTCGTTCTTCCGGCGGCCCGCTTCGCTCCAACCGAAGCCGAACTGGAGGCGCGACGCAATCCAGCCGGCATCGTGGCTGACATTGGCAAAGACGATGACCGGCAGCCCGAGGACGAAGATGTGGATGTCGTGTCCGCGGGAGATGAGGTGAGCGACCAGGATGACGATGAGGCAGGTCAGGAGGATGGGGAGGCCGACGCCGGGATCGTGCGCCTGGTGCCCCCGGCGGCGATGCCGGCGCAGGCAGCAGCCTGACATACCTACACGGCCCGGTGCTCGATGCACCGGGCTGCTTCCTCCTGGCACTCGTTGGAGAGATGGCCATGAACGCCATGTTTTTTGAAAGTGAGAACCTTGTCAGCCCGCGGCGCGCTGCATCCTCGCGGGTCACCCGGTTTGGGCTGGACCAGCAAGCCATAGCCAAGGGTGCCGCGCTCCGGCGGGCACGCGCAGAGGAGATCGAGGACCAGATGGATTTCGCCTGCGAAAGTGCCGCACTCGGCAGCCACACCGGGCTGCTGCAACCCGACCGCTCCTCTTGGGACAGCAGGGCCTGGGACCGCTACGTTGCCGAGGCCGTCAGCCAGGCCCGTCAGCACGGTCCCGAGCTGGAGTGCCTGCGCCGGGAGGCGGCCCAGCTTGACCGCCTTCTGCGCGGGCCATGACCACCTTCCTGGTGCTCGACGCCGAGGAGGTCGAGATCATCACTTTTGGGCTGAACGAGAGCCTGCGGCTGCATAGGCAGGAGATGGCAGCGATCATGCGAACCCGCCTGCAAAAAGCCGCGGACGGGGAGGATTACCCGGCCGGCTGGAAGGAGACGCGGTTCAATGCTCTCATCCTGCGGGTTTCCCGGCTGCAAAACGCAGTTCGCAAGATCGAGAACACTCCAAACGCCGAGGAGCAACCCGAACCCGGATAGCCCACATGGAGTGACGGAAAAACAGCAAGCGCGAAAGCAAGAAATCCAGATAGAAGTTTAGGACGCACCACGTCCGGGTGCCGGCCGCAAGGGGTGGGTCTCCGCCGCCGCTTCGCTGGGCGGCTACGATCCCGCGGCAAGCGCCGCGCCCTTGCAGCCGCCCCCCGCACGCGGTCGCCAGGAGGAGTCTTCCAAGAGGGATGGAAGACGGAACCCTGGAGAGGCGCCATGGATTGCAAGCTGCCACCTGCCATCGTCCGCACACTGCGCGAGCCGGCGCCGACCGCCGCAGACTTCGTGCCGACAAAGTTCACGCCCGCTGAGACAAAGGCTTGGTTTGCTTGTCACTTCCTGCGTTTCGTGTCGGCCGACTTCCCGCGTCACCAGTTCACGGAGCGGTTCTACCGCCAGGTGATGCACATCTTCGGGTTCATAGCGCACTATGATTCGGCGGGCTTCTGGACAGAGTACTTCACCGGCACCGCCGGCAAGATCGAGTTCATCGAGCAGGTGGTGAAACATCCCTGCCACGGCGATCCCAGCCACACCTTCAGCGACGTCGAGCGCGAGATCGGCCGGCGGTTGCGCCAAGTGGATCTGCTGGACTTCTACCGTGCGAAGAACCGCGCCGAACAGGAAACCGCCGATCGCGCACAGTTCGCGCGGCTGAAGGCCCGCTTCGAACCCGACGGCGCGACGCTGCGGGACAGCCTCGCCCAAACTGCGGCAGTGCGTGCAATCGCTCAGGCGGGAACCCGAAGCCCAACCTCCATACAAGGTGCAAGCCAGCTTGCTTTCGCCCTGTGAGGGGGCAGGGCCATGGCGCCAACGCTCGCTCACAACCCGATCCCCTGGGATGTCCCCGACGCGGTTGAAGACCTGCCGCACCCTTTGGCTGGGCATGAGGCACAAGATCGGCTGCGCCTGAGGATGTACGACGGCCGGATATTGGAGGGGGCCTATTCCCCCGCCGGACGCCAGCACTTCTTGCATCGTACCGGTCACGGCCTGCCTCTGATCGGCCAGGTGGACGGACCGCTGCAGGCCTCGGAGATCGCAGCGGTCGAGGTCCTGATGACCCGGGCACAGGTGAAGGAGCAGGCACGGGAGCTGTTGCATGGACCGCGCGTGCCCGGACGGGAGCCGGTGACACGCGACGACTTCGAGGCCCGGCTCCAGACCATCGCTCGGGCAGTCGCCGCTGTACCAGAGGCAGAGTGGCAGATGCAGATGCGTCTGCGCCGCCAGTTCGACGCCTGCGCCGAACGCATCGCGCTCACCCCTGGCAAACGAGCCTGGGTGCTCGCGGAAGCGAAATGGGCGCGGCACTCCAATATGGCGCCGACCATGGACGAACTGTGGATCGAACCCGTCGCATCCCCGTCCTGCTTCGCCCGCCCCAGACCGCAGGACTTCGACCCTGATCCTGTTGTCCGCCGCAAACGGGTGTCGCCGCCCATGCAAGTACGGATGGACCCGTACTCGATACCCAACATGCTGGCCGCGCTCATGGCTCATGGCCTGAAAGCACGGATAACCCGCCTTGGTGATCCACCCCACGAGCGCGGGCACATCCAGGTGCAGATGCCGATCAAGGGCCGCGCCCGGTTCGTACTGATTGGCGAACGCCAGGGCAGCGTCATGACCTGGCGCGACGTCTGGGACGGCAACGATAGCAAGGCTGGGCTGCAACGCCTGCGTCGGTCGAGGGGCACCGACGCCTACCGCGCCATGAAGGACGCCATGAGGCACGGCCGTCCCACGATGCAGGGCGACCTGTTCGCTTAACCGCCACCTATCCCGATCTCAAAGGAACCATGCCATGCAAGCCAGGACCCCGGACCGCCGGACGATCAAGCACGCCCATCTGTTCTGCGGCCTCGGCGGGGGCGCCCGTGGGTTCAACCGGGCAACCGCACGCGTCGGCACCCTGGAAGCGGACTTCCGCTGCCTCGGCGGCATCGACGTGGACGTCGCCGCCATCCGGGATTTCACCCGCCTGGCCGGCGTGCCCGGGACCTGCCTCGACCTGTTCGATCGGGCGCAATACACAGCCTTCCATGGCCACGAGCCGTCGCCGGACTGGCAGGAAGCCGGGCCGGACGACGTGCGGCGGGCCTTCGGCGGAGAGCGCCCGCACATCTTGTTCCTCAGCGCGCCCTGCAAGGGCTTCTCCGGGTTGCTGTCCGAGAGCAAAAGCAAGCTCGCCAAGTACCAGGCGCTGAACCGGCTGACACTGCGCGGGGTCTGGCTGGCTCTGGAAGCCTACCGCGACGACCCCGTCGAGCTGATCCTGTTCGAGAACGTGCCGCGGATCGCCACCCGCGGCCGGTCCCTGCTGGACCGCATCGCAAACCTCCTACGCGCCTTCGGCTACGCCGTGGCCGAGACAACACACGACTGCGGAGTGCTGGGTGGGCTGGCGCAGTCCCGCAAACGCTTTCTTTTGGTGGCCCGCCATACCCAGCGCGTGCCGCCCTTCCTCTACGAGCCACCCCGGCGCAGCCTACGCGGCGTAGGCGACGTGCTCGGCCGCATGCCGCCACCGAGCCATCCCGGGAGTGGCCCCATGCACCGGATGCCGAACCTATCCTGGAAGACTTGGGTGCGCCTGGCCTTCGTTGAGGCCGGCTCGGACTGGCGCAGCCTCAACAGGCTCAGGGTCCAGAACGGGATGCTGCGGGACTTCGCCATCGCGCCCGTTGCCGCCTGGCAGGCTGACGAGATCAGCGTGACCGACCCGCGCTCGGCTGAGGCCATGTTCCACAACGCCTTCCGCACCGTTGGCTGGGCCGACCCGGCGCAAGCCATCACCGGCCAACATGCGCCCAGCAACGGCGCCGGCTGCGTCGCCGATCCGCGGGTGGACGGCCAACGCCATGGCCCGCTCGGCGTTCATACCTGGGACGGCACGGCACGCACCGTGGCGGGCGAGAGCTTTCCCAGCAACGGCCCGTTCTCGGTTGCCGACCCACGCCACCATGGCCCGGCCAAGCACTGCAACGAGTTCCGCATCGTGCCCTGGGACGGCCAGGCGCGTGCCGTCACCAGCGCGCACGGCACGGGAGGATGCGTGGCAGACCCGCGGCATGCAGACGGGGCGCATCCGAGCAAGTATCGCGTCACGGGCATGGAGGAAGCAGCCGGGGCCGTGATCGCGGCCAGCACGACCGGCATGGGCGCCTTCGCCGTGGCGGATCTGCGCTATGCCGACCGCACCGTCACCGGCATCCAGCAGGTCGCCTCCGGCGCGCAGGCCATCGCCGATCCACGCCAGCCCTGCACCAAACGGGACGGCCAGCCTTGGGCCGGCGGCGGCCAGTATGGCGTCGTAACCTGGGACGACACGGCCGGGGCCGTGACTGGTAGCGCCGGACCGGACAGTGGGCGGTGGAACGTCGCCGACCCTCGCGCCGGCCTGCCGCCGCCGGACGCCCGCACGGTGTGCCGCATCCGCGCCCTGGACGGCACCTGGCATCGACCGTTCACCACGCTAGAATTGGCGGCCCTGCAGTCGCTGGTTGACCCGGAGGAGGTGCTGGAATTGGACGGCCTGTCCGATGCCGCCTGGCGCGAGCGCATCGGCAACGCCGTGCCGCCTGGCGCAGCCCAGGCCATCGCGGAAACCATGGGGCGCACGCTGCTGATGGCCTGGAACGGCAGCGGGTTCATGCTGTCCAACCTGCCGATCTGGGTGCAGCCGATGGCCGTGGCCCTCAGCGTCAGGCAGCCAGACGAGATGTCCGGCGTTTCCCGCTAGGACCGGCGATCATGGCCCGGCACATCTACCTGGACCGCGCAGTGGACGGCGGTTTTACCGTCCGCATCCTGAGCGGCGCCCGCGGCGACCGCACCCACAGGTTCACGGACCGCGACGAGGCACTTGCCTTTGCCCAAAGCAGGATGGGGCGCACCGGCATGATTGCCGACACGACCGCCATGTCGGACGAGCAGCTCAAGGCGCATCGGGCGCGTGAGGAACGCGCACGGGCGCTGCTGGCCGGGTTGAAGCCATGACGGTGATCTGTTCGTTCTGTGGCGACCAGTGGCCGCGCGATCCGGCACTGGAAGTCAGATGCCCGTCCTGCAACCGCAGCCCTGGTCGCCGATGCGTTCGGCCGTCCGAGCATGAATGCGACATCCATGCTGAGCGGGACCGCCTCGCCCTGGAGCAGGGCTGGATCAAGCCCTGCTCGACCATTTCCGCCCGTCCGCCACGTCCGCTCCGCCAGCAGCTTGTGTGCGTGGAGCCGACGACCGAGCAGATGAGCCTTCTCTGACCGACGTGGCGGACTTGTTCCAGGGGGACCGAAGCTTTCGGTCCCGCCATGGAAAGACTCTTCGGGCAACCCAGAACAACTGGGAGACCGAAGCCGGAACAGATGTGGAAGATGGGGTGGGAGAAGGGGAGACGCATGTCGGAGTGGCCTGTGTCGGCACGTCCTCTCGGGTTTGCTGCGGCCTGAACCGGGACCGGGGCCGGCCCAACCCCGTGCTTCGCACGCCGCACTGCGGCTGCGGCCCGCGCGCTACGCCAAGGCAGGGCTGCGCCCGTCACAGGACCCCAAGCGGTCCCGCGCCGGTCGCACTCCTGCCTCGCTCACCTGCAGACCTCCGGGGCTGAGCCATCCCCGGTCCCGGTTCCTGTCGGCCGCACCCGAGAGGACGTGCCGACACAGGGTCGAACCGCCTCTGAGGGGAGAGAAGGAATTGGAACATGGCCGGCAGCGTCAACAAGGTGATCCTGATTGGGCGACTGGGTAACGATCCCGAGGTCCGAACCGCAGGGAACGGTACCAAGATCGTCAGCTTCAGCGTCGCGACCAGCGACAGGTGGACCGACAAGCACTCCGGGGAACGCCAGGAGCGGACGGAGTGGCACCGTGTGGTCGTGTTCAACGAGCAAATCGCTGGGATTGCGGAGAAGTATCTCTCGAAGGGCAGCATGGTTCACCTGGAGGGCGCGCTGAAGACCCGGAAGTGGACCGACAACGGCGGGGTGGACCGCTACAACACCGAGGTCGTGCTGGCTCAGTATCGCGGAGAGCTGACCATGCTTGGCGATGCCCGGGGCAGCGGCGACGAGGACCGGACGACACAGCGTCACCGGGAGCCGGCCATGGCCGGGGCAGGGACAGGGGCGGGTGGCGGCCTGGGTAACAGCATGGGTGGCGGGGACCTGGACGATGAAATCCCGTTCGCTGCGTGCTGGCAGTAGCCGCAGGCGAACTGGTTGACGCCGGCCGTCACAGGGGACGGCCGGGTTCCGCCCCACCACCAACGCCAAGGAAGGGACACGTCATGGTCCTGCGCTTCGTCATCGGCAGAACAACCCCGACCGTCCGGCTGGAACGCTTCAAGATGCTTGCAGGCGGCATCCAGCTCATCGCGGTCGGGGTCATCGGAGCGTCCATCGTCGCCCCGTTCTTCAACCCCTCGATGAAACCGACATCGACATCAGTCATCGCCGGCGCTGCAATGGCGGCACTGATAGAACTTCTTGCGATGAGGATCATGAGCTATATCTCTCCCAAGGACACTGGAACGGAGAAGACCGATGCTTGAGTTGTTCGAGCGCCTGGTGCTTTCCGGCGTGACATTCTCCGCCGTCCTCTGGCTCGGCTTGTATATCGAGGCACGCTGGATCGGCCCCCCCAAGCTGGACTGACCATCCCGCCGGCATCACGGTCCGGAGCCTGACGCCACCATCCTGGGTCGCACCCATCAGGCGCCGGCGTCCGGCAGAGATTGGGTATAGATGCCCGTTTCTGACCCCATCCATCCTTGTGCGCCCGCCCGCGTCCTGCTGGGCGAGCACTCCTGTTCAGGGCTGGATAAACTCAACCTTCTACGGCCCTACTGACCAAGGATCTAGTCGATGCCGCGCCTCCTCGCCGCTTCCCTCGCCGGCCTGCTGCTTTGCCCGCCTGCCGGCCACACAGCGCAACTCGGGTTCCACTGCGCGATCACCTACGACAACACCGGTGCCAGTGATCTCCGCACCATTCACGTTGACACGGACGCGCGCAGCGTGCGGGACAACAAGATGGTCACTGTTGACGGTGCGGCCAACGCGATCGCCAGGAACCAGGTCGAGTTCGTGGACACGGACGACCAGCGCGTCGCATGGGGCAGCCGCCTCCGCGCCACCGGTGCCGACGTGTTCACGATCGCCATCGACCTTCGTACCAGGCGCTATACCTTCGTCAGCCAGCTCCAGGGCCTACGCGCCCACGGCACCTGCCAGCCCAGCGAGACCCCGACGTAGGCGACGATCATTCATCCATCAGGCTTCAGCACGATCGGTGATGTGCTCGGCCACCCCCTGAATCGGAGCGGATCACCATGAGCGTCGGCGACAACTCGAAGGCAGTTACCTTGCGCCAGCAGGTTGCCGACCTGCCACCCTACATCCTGGCAGCCTGGCGCAGCCGCTTCGTCCCCGTCGATGGTGTGGACCTCGAAGCACGCGCGATGCTGAACAAGGAAGCCGCCGCCATCCGCGCTGACGGCAACCCGCCTGACGCGCTGACGGTCTGGATACGTCTCTGCGACACAGTGGTGCGGGTGGGTTCACCATCCCCGGAACTTCTTGCCGCGGCAGCTCTCGCCGGGCTTGCGGCCGGCATACGGACAGCAGGCTTCCATGCGCCTGACACTGCCCAGCCGGCCACCGCAGAAGGGGATTAGGCGTCGCCGCCCTTGATGACGCCGCACGCCGCCTGGTAGGCCAGGTAGGCGAACTCCTTCGCCTCCGCCATGCTGGAAGCGGCGCCGCCGCCGATGATCGAATCCGCGACCTCGGACGCGATGCTCCAACTGACCCGCGACGCGCCCGGGGGCGCCTGCTTGTGCATCGCCTCCGTCGTCCTGGCCGCGTATAGGGTGTAATCGCCCAGCTCGGCCTGCTCCATGACCTCGCTGCCAGGAGCCTTGCTGGGCTCCCAGGTCGGGATCAGCTCGGCCTTCGCCAGATCCGGCTCGCCAGCCTTGCTCTTCAGGTGGCGGCGATACTTCTCCAGTGTCTCTCGCGGAGTGTCAGGCACGTATGGTGGCTTCTTCGCCATGGATGTCTCCTTCACGCTCCTTACTGCCGCCGAAGCCGAATGGATGCGTTACCCAAGCGACAACGCCGCCAGTTCGGCACTCTCGGGCGCGTTACAGGAGTACTAAGGAAAAAGGAAGGCCGCTCCTGTTTCGAGCGGCCCTCACGCAAGCTTCGTCTCTTTTCGGCCGTCTAGCTAGCTGCACGTTCTTTCCAGCGGGCAACCTCGTCCAGCCAGCCCAGGTCCTCGGCCTGGGGATCGTAGGGCACCCACGGCTCCCCCTTCCGGGCGAAGCCGATGGCCCGCTTCATGCCACGGACCTCCTGGCACCGCGCCGAGGCCGCCACCAGCAGCTCCGCCGTCTCCTGCGTCGTCACCTCCGCACGCTCCTTCAGCGGCTCCAGCCACGAGCTGCCGCCCACCGTGGCCGCATGCAGCCGCTGCTGCGCTTCCACCGTCTTCAGCGACGAGGCGTGCGCCACCCGGCACGCCGCTACCGCGCGCTCCACCGCTGGCGCCATCATCTCGTCCAGCACCCTGTTCAAGTCGGGGCCGGCAATCGGCAGGACCTGCTCGGCCAGGTAGCGTGCCGTCTCGCAGTCCGTCGCGTCCGTCAGGTTCGGGTCATACCCGTCCAGGCCGAACGCCTCGGCTACGCTCATCACCTCCCGGAGGTCCGGCTCGATCTCCTGCAGCAGCTCGCAGGAGGGACGCGCACGTTCCTCCAATGGAAACCGGATCACGTTCGTCAGGCCGGGCAACAGCTCGATGTTCATCGAATCGCACTCCTCGTCATAACCGACACCCTAGACGCCAATAGACCGGGGCGCAACATTAATATACTGTTATTGTTGATTTATTTGCCGGTTTGGTGCTGCCCCAAGAACCTTGGCTGCGTGAGAGACAGTGTGCCGCCCTGCCAAGCCTGGGGCCGCATAATGCCTTGTCCGTCTTATCCTGGAGCATCTCCCATCATGTGCTCAGCCGCCTCGTCCGGCGTGCCGATGAACGTCCGGCCGTCATCATCCTGGACGGCGACATACTGCCCGCCCAGCAGCTGCGACCGCGCGTGCGCCAGGGCTGCCTCAGCCAGCTCCGCCGTGCCGGCCTCCGGGCAGTCGAACGCCGCCCGCAGCTGACGCGCTACTTGGGCAGAATCTAAGCGCCTCCATCCCATCGTTCTCCTCCTTTACCTGATAGCCTTGTGCCTTATGCCTGTGGGTCCATGGCGCTGCCGAAGCCCCGACATCGCTGACCAGCATGCCGCCATCGCCGGCAAATGTCGCTGCTCAAGAGGCATGGTGCGCTGCACCAAATCTTAACTTGCCGTTAACACGTTTGGGAGTAGGAAGGACGTGTGTCGTGGCCGCTGGCCAAGCGCTAGACGTTTCCATCCCTAAACTTGGCGGCTCCCCCACAGGGGCCGCCTTCTTTTCATGGGCGACATCCGGTCGCACCAGGCAGCCCGACCAAGACGGGCATGCCGCTGTCAGTGGGTCAGGCCGCCCTACTCAAAGGTGACCCTTGGCAGATACACTGCCTGCGACACGTCATCACACACGCAGCTAAGGCCATAGAACTCGGCGCCGACACACAGCAGCATCACAGCAGCCCTGATGGCGAAGCCACCCAGTACCCTTGATCCAGCCCGGTGTGACCTCCACAAAAACATGATCAGGCAGACGCCGCTTGTCAGGCCAGCCATCGCCCCAGCCATTCCAATTACAGGGTCGTCGCCATACCCAGAATGGTAGTAAGCCCCGATTACCGCTCCCACCAGCGCGGCAGCAGCGATCAACACCGGCTCAGCTATGAAGCGCCAGATGCTTCGTGCCCTGCCCGTGGCACGGCACGGCCCAGCATCATACAGCAGCTTCGCCAGGCGCTCCCGCTCGACCGCGTGGCCGTCATGCATCGCGTCCGTTTTCGGGTCATGCAGCTCGTTCCTGGTCGGCATCTCTGATTCCTTTCCTGGCCAGTCAGGATGATCGGCCGACCCAAGGGTCACGCCTCGCCTTGCGAACGTCACCAACAGGACAGCGCGGGCGTCCCCCGCCAAGCGGCGGGGCCAGGCTTTCGGGCTGCGCCCCGAGCCACCAAGCGGTGTCTCGGCCCTGCGGGCTTCAATCCTTGACGCAAGGTGAGTATAGAAAGGCAAGTAAGCAAGTAAGTAAGGGGGCTTTCGAAGAAGAAGGGCGGATAGCTGATTGCGTCAACTGTTGGATGATGTGCTGGTTGATGATTTAATTCTATTAATACTGTAGATAGAGCTTGCTTGTTTTGGCTGTATTGGGCTAATCTGTCTTTGTCGAGAGGGAGTAACCAACCTCCCCCGGCACAGACAAGAAAGACCCTTTACTTCAACCTTACCCAGCAAGGACTAGCATTATGGCAAAGACCCCCGCTCCCCGCACCGCCAAGACCTCCAACAAGCCCGTTACCGCTCTTCCCGCACGCCGCGAGATCGGCCGCGAGGTTGTCACCCTCGACACCGCAGCCCGCTTCGCCCCGACCGACGACGTGAGCGGCAAGATTTGCAAGGTGTTCGCCATGGACCCGGTGCCCGTGGCCGAAATCCGGGAGGCAGTCGAGGAGCACCTGGTCGCACAGTCCCGCATCATGCCCCTGACCGAGAAGAACGCCGAGATGCACTTCCAGCGCATCGTTGGGCAGTATGTCGGGTCTGCCGTCAGCGCCGCACGCTTCTACGACACCAAGCGCCACGCCGCCCGCGAGATGGCCTCTAAGTTCAACGAACTCCGGGACGAGGACCAGGACGGCGCTTCCGGGTTCGATAGCAAGCTGGAACGCGCGCAGCTCTTCGCCGCGGAAATGGCCTGGCAGTCCCTCGCAACCCTCGCAGCCGCAGAGGGCGCAGTCGCCGCCTATCACCACATCACCGGCAACGAATGGAAGCCATACGTCGGCACCACCCAGGAAGGCCGCACCGTGTCCGCACAGTCCGCAGCCGTCCGGGCCTCCGCCTTCGAGTAGCCAGCACAGGGCGGGAGCCATCAGGTTCCCGCCACCTTCCCCGGCCCGCAACCGGAGCGCACCGCCATGACCGACAAAGCTAGGGCACTCGCCAACCTGGCCCGCCTCACCCGCGAGTATGTCACAGAGAACCCGTTGCCCATGCACCCCCTGACAGCGCGCGAATGGGACCGCACCCTCGAACAGGCAGTGGACGACGCCTATGGGGCCGGAGCCGAACAGGATGAGATCGAGGCGGTCCGGGACGTATTCGCCTGACGAACCGGAAGATGGGCGGGGCCGGACAGGTTCCCGCCACCCTCGGCTGCCACGGCGACATGCTGTTGCGCCTGACAAATCCCGCCCCAGCACGCCAATGAAAGGCCGTCACCGCAACCGGCTAGGCTTGCCGGAAGCCGCGGCCAGGGGAACCAAGGTTCCCCTGGACCCCTCCTT
>CAXTDP010000082.1:0-12929 GCA_964242295.1 uncultured Acetobacteraceae bacterium
GCAGTTCCGGCACGGCCCGGCGCAAGGCCGCCACCACGGTCTCCCGCATGGCAGCAAAGATGTTCTCGGACATGGGGAAATCAGCCTTTGTAGAAAGGGTCGGTCAGCCGCCGGTGCTCTTCAAGCGCAAAGCGGTCCGTCATGCCGGCAATGTAGTCCGCCACCGTCAGCGCCGCCCGCGCGGCATCACCCACCCCGGCCTGGGTGCGCCAGCCATCCGGCAGCATGCTGACATCGGCGTGCAGCAAGCCAAACAGGTCCTCGGTCACCAGGCGTGCCTTGTTGGTCATCCGGTTGACCCGCCAATGCCGATACATATGGGCGAACAGGAACTCCTTGACCGCCCGGTTCGCCTCCGCCATCGCCCCGCTGAAGGCGACCACCGGCTGCCTGGCCCGCCGTATCGCGTCGGCATCCCCCGGGTCCAGCGCATGCAGCCGCCGCCGGCTTTCCCCGATGACGTCGGTGACGAACGCGTTGATGACCCGGCGGATCGTCTCGTGCCGCAGCCGCGGCGGCGGCACGTCCAGGCTGCAGACGCGCGCACGCGCCAGCGCGTCGCCGACCACCGGCAGGTGGGCAATGTCGTCCGGCCCGAACAGCTTCGCCCGCATCCCGTCATCCAGGTCATGCGAGTGATACGCCACGTCGTCCGCGAATGCCGCTACCTGCGCCTCCGCCGAGGCCTGGCTGTGCAAGTCCAACGGATGCAGCGCGTCATACTCGGCGATGTAGGGCGGCGGGTTCCGCAGGGGACCGTTGTGCTTCGCCAGCCCTTCCAGCGTTTCCCACGTCAGGTTCAGCCCGTCGAACGCGGCGTAGCGCGCCTCCAGCCGGGTCACCACCCGCAGGCTCTGCGCGTTGTGGTCAAAGCCGCCATAGGGCCGCATCCGCGCGTTCAGCCCCTCCTCCCCGGCATGGCCGAACGGCGGATGGCCCAGGTCGTGCGCCAGCGCCAGCGCCTCCGTCAGGTCCTCGTCCAGCCGCAGCTCCCGCGCGATGGAGCGGGCGATCTGCGCCACCTCCAGGCTGTGCGTCAGCCGGGTGCGGTAGTGGTCGCCCTCGTGGTTCACGAACACCTGGGTCTTGTATTGCAGCTTGCGGAAGGCACTGCTGTGGATCACCCGGTCGCGGTCGCGCTGCCAGGGGCTGCGGCCCACGCCTTCCGGCTCGGGATGCAGGCGCCCGCGCATGGTCTCGGGCCGGACGGCATAGGGGGCGTGGTGCATGGGCGGGGACCTGGGTGCGGCGCGGGGCTTATCACATGCCCGGTCATCTTCAATGTGCCCCGCCTCAATGCACCCACCTTCGACGTATCCGGCTTCAATGTATCCGCCTGCAAGCGGATGGCCTTCAATCTGCCCGCCGGGCGCGCTATGTGTTGCCGCATGGATATGAACCCGGCTCCCGCCTTTTCCGTGTCCGACCGCGCCGCAGAGCGCGTGGCGGAGATCGTCGCAGCCCAGGGCAAGCCAGCAGCCCTCCGCGTCGCTGTCCTAGCCGGCGGATGCAGTGGCTTCCAATACAAGTTCGAGCTGGACGAGGCGGCGCAGCCAGACGACCTGGTGCTGGAGCACGGCGGCGCCCGCATCCTGGTGGACTCCGCCAGCCTGGACCTGCTCGGCGGCTCGCAGCTCGACTACACCGATGCGCTGATGGGCGCCCATTTCACGGTGAAGAATCCCAACGCCACCTCGGCCTGCGGCTGCGGCACCAGCTTCTCGCTGGACTGAGCCCCGCAGGGTGACCGCCCAACGCAATCCCCTTCTCCCTCTCCCTCCGGGAGAGGGTCGGGGTGAGGGGGTCTTGGCTGCGGCGCGGGGCGCACATGTGATACCCAGCCATAGCTTGCAGCAATCAGCGACCACCCTTGCCCGCCCCCTCACCCCAACCCTCTCCCGGAGGGAGAGGGAGCAGCCAGCGTCCGACCCCGTTGCGGCAGCCCAAGGCCGGGCCAGCTCCCCAATCCTCCCCACATGAAAATCGCCACCTGGAACGTCAACTCCATCCGCATTCGGGAAGGGCTGGTGGCGGACTGGCTAACCCGCATCCAGCCGGACCTCCTGCTGCTGCAGGAGATCAAGTGCGAAGCCGCAAGCTTCCCAACCGCGGCGTTCGAGGCTGCTGGCTACCAGGCCGAAATCGTCGGCCAAAAGTCCTACAACGGCGTCGCGATCCTGTCCCGCATCCCCGTCGAGGTAACGCACCACACCCTCCCCGGCCTGCCGGACGGCGATGCCCAGGCGCGCTACCTCGAAGTCCTGGCCGGCGGCATCACCGTCGGCAACCTGTACCTGCCGAACGGCAACTCCGGCGGCGACGCCGGCTACGCCTACAAGCTGTCCTGGATGGAGGCGCTCGCCGCACGAGCCCAGGTGCTCCTGGACGCCGACCAGCCCGCGATGTTCGCCGGGGACTACAACGTCTGCCCGGCCGATGTGGACTTCGCCCCGAACACCATCTCAGCCACGGACGCGCTCGTGCGTCCCGAAACCAGGGCACGGTTCCGGGCCATGCTGTGGCTGGGCCTGACGGACGCCATACGTGCGGTGCAGCCGAACGGGCCGGTTTACACTTTCTGGGACTACCAATCCGGCGCCTGGCCGCGGGACCTAGGCCTGCGGATAGACCATGCGCTGCTGTCGCCGGACCTGGCGGAGCGGCTGGTCTCCGCGGCCCCGGACCGGGCGGAGCGTGACAAGGGGCAGCCATCGGACCACGTGCCGGTGGTGATCGAACTGGCGGGATAAGGCGGCGGTCTGGTCCCGGCCCCGGGGAACGAGACCCTGAAGGCGTGCGCTCGCGCACCATGAAGCCGGGACGGTCGGCGCCGGGACTTCGACGCAAACCGATCCAGCCGCCTAGAGCGTCATCGTCACCACGACGCGGCTATGCGGCACGTTGCGGTCCACCTTGATCGCGTTGATGCCCTCGCCCTTGGCCAAGGCTGCGATCAAGCGCATCCCCAGGCCAGACTTGCGCCCAGGATCGAACGCCTCCGGAAAGCCTCTGCCGCCATCCTCAACCGCAACCTCCAGCCCCGCCGGCCCCCGCCGCAGGCTCACCTGCACCCGGCTCTCGCCATACTTCAGCGCATTGGTCACCAACTCGGACACCACGAGGCCCAGTGGAGTCATCTGGTCGGCTGTCAGCGTCACCGGCTCGGCCCGCAGCACGATCTCGCGCCCGCCAGCGGAGTCCGCCAGCATGGTCCGTATGTCGGTCAGCAGAGCCTCCAGGTAAGCGGCGGCATCGGTTTCCACGACCGACCCACCCTCATACAGGCGCTGGTGCACGGTGCCGATCGTCATGATGCGCCCGGCTGCCTCGTCCAACTGCGCCCGGGTTTCGTCGCTGGCCGACCGGCCCTGCAGTTGCAGCAAGGTGCGGACAAGCTGCAGCGAGTTCTTCACGCGGTGGTGGACCTCCTGCATCAGCAGGTCCTTGTCCCGCAGCAGCGCGTCCTTCGCCCGCTCGCTCTCGATCCGGTCAGTGATGTTGCGGGACATGGCGACCAGGCGGAATGGCTGTCCATCCCCGTTCAGCACGGGGGCGACCAGCACGTCCCACCATACCGACGCCCCGGCCCGGTTGCGCGTCGCAGCCGTAAAACGGCTTACCGCACCGCATCCGGCATCGGCAACGGCCCCCCGGACAGCCGGCCGCGCCTCGTCCGGCCACCAGTCCGGCCATATCGTGCCGACCAGCTCATTCGAGTCGGCGGCTTCAACAGCCATGGCGCCGTTGACGTTCATCGCCAACAGCCGGCCTTCCAGGTCCAGCACCTTCACGCAGTCTGGGCTGCTTTCGAACACCTGCCGCGCCAGGGCCTCCCGCCGCCCTGCCAACTGGTCCGTCTCGGAGCGGATCACCGCCGCAGCGAGCACATTGCCCAGGGACTGCAGGAACATGGTATCGGCGGCCACGAACTCGTGCCGAGCCGTGCTGTCCACCTCCAGCACGCCATAGGCTTCCTGCCCGGCAGCGCCGATTGGGACGTTGATCGCGCTCTGCACTCCATGCTCCACCAGAAGCGTGGGCACCCGGAACCGGCCCTCGCTCCGCAGATCGTTGGACAGCACGGGCTGTCTGCTGTGCAGGGCGAAACCGGCGGGGCTGTCCATGTGCGAGCCAAGCGTGGCATGGCCGACCACGCCGGGACGCCAGCCGACACCGGCGATCACCAGGAGATCACCGGCTTCCGGCCTCGGACGCAGCACCTTCGCGAATTCGGTCTGCAGCCCAAGCGCAGCAACCCGGCAAGCTTCGTTCAAGACAACGGCGATGGACGGAGCTTCAAGCGCAAAAAGCCCTAGGCCAGCGACCAACTCCTGCTGGCCAAGCCGCATCGCAAGCTCGTAAGGAGGAAAGTCGCGTGCCAAGGCTGTCAAGGTCTCGCCACCATGCTGTCCATCGCGTCCGATCGTCACGCGCGCGTGAGAATGTTGGACCTACTAACATCAGAACGGGCCAGCGGAAACAACAAAATGCCTTGGGACGACCAGGCCAGAAGATTGGCACAGTCAGAACACCCAGGTAATCACCAGCATGCTGCCGACCAGCCTGGTTTCACGCCGATGTATTTTGAACACAGCCAGATGTTGTCTTCAAGCCACACTTTTTGCGTGAACATTGAAGTATCAGCAACCCGCCAGCACTGACTGGCGGGTCGTCGTTCCGAAGTGTCAGGCCATCACCTTGTCTATCGTGATCGGCAGGTGCCGCATCCGCTTGCCGGTGGCATGGTGGATCGCGTTGGCAATGGCCGCCGCAGTGCCGACGATGCCGATCTCGCCCAACCCCTTCACGCCAATCGGGCTGACGATCTCGTCATGCTCGTCCACGAAGATCACTTCGACGTCTGGCACATCGGCGTTCACCGGGATGTGGTATTCGGCCAAGTTGTGGTTCATGAAGCGGCCAAGCCCGTGGTCCGCCATGCTCTCCTCCTCCAGCGCCATGCCGATGCCGAATACCACGCCGCCCAGCACCTGGCTGCGCGCCGTCTGCGGGTTCAGGATCTTCCCCGCCGCCACCGCGTCCACCACCCGGGTCACCCGCACGCTGCCCAGCTCCTCATCCACCCGGACCTCCACGAACACTGCGGAGTGGGTATAGCCGACATAGCGCAGCTTGCTGATTTGGCTGGTGCTGGCGGTTTCCTCGGCTTCGATCGGGTCGGCACCGGCCATTGCGTCGGCAATCGTCACGTAGCGCGACGGGTCCTGCCGCATCGCCACCCGGCCACCCGAGAACCACGCATGATCCAGGTCGGCATTGCCCAACGGCGAATCCGCCAACCCCCGCACCCGCTTGAAAAGCTTCTCCCGCACCGTCATGCAAGCCATTTGCACCGCGGTCCCCGCCGAGGCCGCAGTCCAAGACCCGCCCTCGACCGGCGCCTTCGGCAGGTCGCTGTCGCCCAGACGCACCACCACGTCCTCCATCCGCAATCCCAGCGTTTCCGCCGCGATCTGCGTCAGGATAGTATAGGTGCCGGTGCCGATATCGGACGTGGCGCACGACACCTCCAGCTTCCCCGTCGGCAGCAGCTTGGCGGAGGCCGAGGTCTTCATCATCTGCGCCTCCCACATGCCGCTCGCCATGCCCCAGCCGATCAGCTCCCGGCCCGCGCGCATCGAGCGCGGCTCCGGGTTGCGCTTGCTCCAGCCGAACCGCTCCGCCCCCAACTGGTAGGCAGCCCGCAACTCCTTGCTGGAATAAGCCTTGTTGGTGGTCTGATCCTCCTCCGAGTAGTTGCGCAAACGAAGCTGCACCGGGTCCACCCCAGTCAGATACGCCAGCTCGTCCATCGCGCTTTCCATCGCAAACAGCCCGAGCGGCGCACCAGGCGCACGCATATCTCCAGGGGTCGCCGTATCCAGCTTCGCCAGCTTATAGGTCAGCGTAGTATTCGGCGTGTTATACAGCGCACCGGACCAGTTCACGACGACCTCCTGATGGTCCTCATACTGGCTGGTGCCCTGCACCGCCTCATGCGTGAGCGCGTGCAGCACCCCATCGGGATCGGCGCCCAAGGCAAGGCTGTTGATCGTCTGCGGACGGTAGGTGAAAGTAAAAGTCTGGTCCCGCGTCAGCACCACCCGCACCGACCGCTCCAGCGCCAGGCTGGCCATCACCGCCAGCACCACCTGATACTGCGGCCGCAGCCCGGACCCAAAGCCGCCGCCAAGATACGGCGTCACCACCCGCACCTTGCTGCTGGACAGCCCGAACACCCCGGCGATGAACGCCTGCGAGTTCTGCACGCCCTGCGTCTTGTCGTGGATCACCAAGGACCCGTCGTGATACTCGACGGTGGTGGCATGCGGCTCCATCGCGTTGTGGTGCTCGGGCGCGATGGTCCACTCGTTCTCGACGCGGGAGTGCGATTCCTTCAACGCCGCCGCGGCATTGCCGCGCGGCTTGGGCGGCGGGTTGATGCCGCTGCGCTTCTTCGGCGGATCGTAGGCGTCGCCGCGGACGGCCTCCAGGTTGGTCTCGTGCGCCTCGGTATCATACGCAACCCGCACCAACCCGGCGGCATGCCGGGCCAGGTCGAACGACTCCGCCACCACCAGAGCAACCGGCTGGCCGCTATAATGGATGTTCTCGTCATACAGGGGACGGAACGTATGGCCCGGCGGCCCCACTTGGTCCTGCCAGTTATGGTCGAGATAGGCGGTCTTCGGCCGGTTCTCGTGCGTAAACACCTGCACGACCCCTGGCACGGCCAGGGCAGCGGTAAAGTCAACGCCCACAATCCGCCCACGGGCAATCGAGCTGCTCACGACATAGCCATGCAGCAAGCCAGGCGTGGAGAACTCACCGGCATAGGTCGCGGCGCCAGTGACTTTGGCGCGTCCGTCAACCCGGCGCTGCGGCGTGCCGACGAGGATGTGTGTATCAGGCATGGTATGCCTCCTTATTGGTAGTGCTTGTCGGCCGGCGGCTGCGGCGTGCCGGCCGCAGCCTGCTGCAACGCCCGCACGATGGCCCGCCGGGCCAAGCCAATCTTGAAGCTGTTGCCAGGATACCCCTTGGCATCCCGCAAGATATGATCGGCAACGTGTCCGAACACCTCTGGCCCCGGCGCCTGGCCGCGCAGCAGATCCTCCGCTTCCGTATCCCGCCAAGGCTTATGCGCCACACCGCCCAGCGCGATCCGCGCCTCCGCCACCGTGCTTCCATCCATGCGCAGCCCGGCAGCCACCGACACCAGCGCGAACGCATAGGAATGCCGGTCACGCAGCTTCAGGTAGGTATGGTGCCCGGCAAAAGCGGCACTATCCGCCGGCAGCGTGACCGAAGTAACAATCTCGTCCGCCGCCAGGTTGGTGTCCTGCCAAGGCGTATCACCGGGCAGCCGATGGAAATCGCCAAATGCAATGGTCCGGTCGCCGCCCGGCCCCGTCACCTGCACCGTGGCAGCCAGCGCAGCGAGCGCCACGCACATATCGCTGGGATGGGTGGCGATGCAGGCATCCGACGCGCCCAGGATGGCATGAACCCGGCTCAACCCCTCCTTGGCCGGGCAGCCCGAGCCAGGCTCCCGCTTGTTGCAAGGTGTTGCCGGATCATAGAAGTAGTAGCAGCGGGTGCGCTGCAGCAGGTTGCCGCCGGTGCTGGCGGCATTGCGGAGCTGCGGCGACGCGCCGTGCAAGATGGTGTTGGACAGCAGCGGATACCGCTCCACGATATCCGAATGCGTTGCCAGCGCGGTGTTGCTGACCAGGGCGCCGATGCGCAGGCCGCCATCCACCTGATCAATATCACTCAACCCCGGCAAGCGGGTAATATCCACCAGCCGGCTCGGCGCCTCCACGTTATACTTCATCAAGTCAATGAGGTTGGTGCCGCCCGCGATGACCTTGGCGCGTGGCGTCGCCAGTTCGCGCACCGCTCCGGGCACATCAACCGCACGGGCATAGCTGAAGCGGTTCATGCCGCATGCTCCATCACATGCTGGATCGCCCGGACGATGTTGGGGTAGGCGCCGCAGCGGCACAGGTTGCCGCTCATCGCCTCGCGTATTTCGGCCTCGGTCTTCGCACGCCCTTCCTGCAGCAGCGCGACCGCCGAACAGATCTGCCCTGGCGTGCAGTATCCGCACTGGAACGCATCATGCTCGATGAACGCATCCTGGACCGGATGCAGCGAGCCGTCCTCACCAACCAGGCCCTCGATGGTGGTGACATGCGCGCCGTCCTGCATGACCGCCAGCAGCAGGCAGGCATTCTTGCGCTCGCCGTTCACCAGCACGGTGCAGGAGCCGCATTGGCCGTGGTCGCAGCCCTTCTTGCTGCCGGTCAGGTGCAGGTCTTCCCGCAGCAGGTCCAGCAGCGTGGTCCAGGGGGCGACGCTGCGTGAATGCTCGGCGCCGTTGATAATGATGCGTATGTCGTGCTGCTCGATATAGGCAGCGGGGGACGGATTATGGTCGGGCATTGGGAGCGCCTTGACGAGAGAATTTCACAGCGAGGGATAACGTCATTCCCCGGCTTAAGGTCCCCGCACAATTCAGGGAGGCAAACCGCCCAGCAATGGCCGTTCAGCGCCTCGCCGTCCCACGCTGGGCCGCCGCACGCCTGACCGCCGCAGGCCAGGCCAGGCCGCTACGGCTCCCGCTGCGCCGCCGCCATGATGCGATCAAACGCGCCGTTGCTGCGCTCGTCGGCCAGCCAGGCATTCACCAGGGCAGCCATGTCGGGGTCGCGCGGCAGCAGGTAGGCCTTCTCCAGCCGGGTGAACGGCGCGGACACATGCGCCGGGCACAGTTCAGGGTGCAGGAAGCTCTGATGATCCACCTCGATCCCGTCCGTCACCATCACGTCGGCGCGGTTGGCGACGATCTCCTCGAACACGGTGGCGTTGTCCGGATGCACCGTCAGCGCCGCGTGCGGGAAGCGGGCGCGGGCGAACTCCTCGTTGGTGGCGCCGGGGTTCACGACGACGCGGACGCCGGGCTGATCTATCGCCGCCACGCTAACAAAGCGGTCCTGGTCCGCGCAGCGCGCCACCGGGCGCTTGCCATCCACGAAGGTGACGGTGGAAAACATGCCCTTCTCGGCCCGCGGCGGAGTCACCGACACGCCGCCCATCGCCACATCATACCGCCCGGCGGCGAAGTCCGGCAGCAGCGACGCCCAGGCCGTCGGCACGATCTGCAGCTTGACCCCAAGCCGGTCCGCCAGCCGCCCGGCCAGGACGATATCGGCCCCGGTGTAGCTACCGTCCGGCTGCCGGAAGCTGAAGGGCTTGTAGTCCCCGGTCGTGCCGACGCGCAGGATACCGCGCGCCCGGATGGCGTCCAACGCCTCCCCGGCCCAGCACGGTACCGTGGCAGCGACAGACAGGAGCAGCATCGCGGCGATCAGGCGCTTCATCGGCCGTCCAGGAAGTGAGGTGGCGCGCCCTGAGGGATTCGAACCCCCGACATGCGGATTAGAAGGCCGCCGCTCTATCCAACTGAGCTAAGGGCGCTCGCCGTCAGCTATACAGCTAATGCGTCCAGTTTTCACTGCGCCCATAGCGGAAATTGTCGGCATATGCCTTGGGCTTCACTGGGCGCAGCGCCGGCGGCGCCTCGACGTCATAGGTGATGCCGTGCTTCTCCGCATAGGCCTTCGCGTCATCGGGCGTGTCAAACCGCAGGCGGACGGAGCCAAGTGTGTCGCTGCTGCCCCACCACCCCATCAGCGGGTCGTTCAGCTCGCGCTCGGCGGGCTGGAACTCCAGCACCCAGTTGCCCGAGTGGGCCTGTCCCGACTGCATGGAGGTTTTCGGCCGCTGGAAAATCCGGGCGCGCATCAGATGATCCTTATCAAATAGTGGACTGGTCGGGGCGGCCGGACTCGAACCGGCGGCCTCGTGTACCCAAAACACGCGCGCTACCAGGCTGCGCCACGCCCCGGACCTGGGCGGCAACCTAGGGGCCGGGGGGCCGAGGCGCAAGCTGGGAAGCGGGCAGCGTCTCGGCGAGCAGCATCTCAGCTCGAATGCAAGCTCCTGACCCAAGGCGGTCCTACAATCGGCGGGCCTCGAAATGCGTCTTGCTTCCACGCTTGAAGCCACATCTTTCGTAAAAGCGGAGTGTGTCTTCGTCGCGCCCGCTCGCCAGCATGACCTTATAGCAGCCCGCTTTCCAAGCAGCCTCCAGCGCGGCAGCAAGGATGGCGCGAGCTAATCCGGTCCGCCGCTGGCCTGGATGCGTCACGACGTTCTCGATGACGCCGAAGGATTTCGCGCCTCGCGTCAAGTTAGGGATGATCGCGAGCATGCACGTCGATGCCAAACCATTTTCACCATCCGCGACGAACACCGTGGTCAGCTTCGATCCAAGAAGGGCCACCCATGCCGCTTCCGCCGTCGCCGGATCGGGCGGGGGATCATTGGGGCTGAGATGCCGGAGGAGCACAAGCACCTCTGCAAGGTCGGCATAGCTCGCAATGCGGATTACCACGACGCGCCCGCCAGGGCGCTTGATGCCCCTGGCGGCGGAAATCGGCTCAGGTAAGCCCGGGCGCGGGGCAGGGCATCATGGAGGAACTGACCTGGTTCCCGCAGCCGCAGACCATCGTAGGCCCGTGACCTGGCCTCCGAAATCAGCACGTCGCGAGGCAGTGGGACCAGGGTTGCATGCCAACCGGGCCACCACCGCCTTGCCTTCCTGAACGTGTGGTGCAGGAAGAACTCTCGGTCGGAGTAGCCGTGGTAATCGAAAACCCAGGACGCGCCATCCACGACGATGTGGTTTCCGGCGAAGCCCGGGGCAGGTTTGATCCAAAGCACCTCAACACCCTGGTCGCCATATCTTTCGAGGAACACGTGCGCCAGGACGTGACAGGCGCCGCAGGCGAAGAACACCCGATCCGGCAACGCCCACCGCATCGACTGGTCGCTCTTGCAATATCCGGGCGTCGTGATCCGGTACATGGCCTATCCTAACGGGCATACGACACGCGCTCCATCCGGCTTCACATAAAACCTGGCTACGACCGCTCTCGACGGATGCAGGCATCCAAGCCGAGAGTCTCAACCTCCCCAGCTTCTTGACAGCCCCACCACCCCTCGTTAGCTACCCCCGCGCCGTCCCGACACGGTTCCCGCACAACTTCGGGACTGCAAAGGGACGAGCATGGCGACAGAGGATGGCGGCTCGTTCGAAGACCGGCTGAAGGCGGCGCAGGCCAAGCAGGCCCTGAGCAACCCGGCCCCGGCGCCCAACAAGGCCGGCACCGCAAGCCCGATGGGCATCGGTGTCCGCGTCGGCGTCGAGCTGGTGTCGGCGCTGGCGGTGGCGGTGCTGATCGGCTGGGGGCTGGACCGCTGGCTCGGGACGACGCCGATCTTCATCGGCCTGTTCGTCCTGCTGGGCGGCGCGGCCGGAGTGGCGAACGTATGGCGTCTGATGATGCCGAAGAAGGGTTGAGGGAGCAGGACGTTGGCGGCCGAAGCAAACAGCAAGATAGACGCACTCGGCCAGTTCGAGCTGCACCCGGCCCTCGGCGCCCTCGGGCGGTCCGTTAACTTCACCAACTCCAACCTGATGATGCTGTTCGCCGGCGCCCTGATCCTGGGCACGCTCTACTACGGCATGCGCAACCGTGCCGTGGTGCCGGGCCGGCTGCAATCGCTGGCGGAGATCGCCTACTCCGGCCTCCTGAGCATGACCGAGGGCAGCATCGGACCCGAAGGCAAGCAGTTCTTCCCCTTCATCTTCACCCTGTTCTTCTTCGTATTGATGGGCAACCTGCTGGGGCTGCTGCCCTACAGCTTCACCTACACCAGCCACATCGCCGTCACCTTCGGGCTGGCGCTCATGGTGATCGTGATCGTGACCGTGGTGTCCCTGCGCATCCACGGGCTGCACTTCTTCAGCTACTTCTTCCCGGAAGGCGCGCCGAAGCTGCTGGCGCCGTTGATCATCCCGATTGAGATCATCTCCTACCTGTCCCGCCCCGTCTCACTGTCCATTCGCTTGTTCGCCAACATGGTCGCCGGCCACGTGATGTTCGAGGTGTTCGCGACCTTCATCGTGCTGCTGGCCGGCGCCGGCGCGCTCGGCACCGCGGTCGGCATCCTGCCGCTGGCGCTCAATGTGGTGCTGGTCGGCTTCGAGCTGCTGGTCGCCGCCCTGCAGGCTTACGTCTTCGCCATCCTGACCTGCATCTACCTGCACGACGCCGTCCACCTGCACTGAGGCAGGACCCGGCGCCCGCGTGGACCACCCTTCCCACACATCAACAAAGGACTGATTGAATGGACGTTCTCGCTGCAAAGGCCCTCGGGGCCGGCTTGGCCGTGATCGCGCTTGCGGGCGTGGGCATCGGCATCGGCAACATTTTCGCGGCGATGGTGACGTCCGTTGCCCGCAACCCGTCGGCGCGCGACGCCGTGTTCCCGATCGGCATCCTGGGCTTCGCCCTGACGGAAGCCGTGGCGCTGTTCGCCCTGCTGATCGCCTTCCTGATCCTGTTCACCTAAGCCGACTCCTACATCCCCTCGTCGTCGCGGGCAGCGCAAGCCGCTCGCGACGACGGCGCAGGGACGCATCACTATTGGAAGGCCGCCGAGCCGACCACTCCAACCGACCTAGGTGGGCGCGATGCCACAGCTCGACTTCTCGAACCCGCTCACCCTGGCGCAAGTCGTCTGGATGGCGATCATCTTCGGCGCGCTTTACTACGTGCTGGCGCGCTACGCCCTGCCCCAGGTGTCGGGCGTGCTGGAGAACCGGGCCGAGCGCATCAACGGCGACCTCGACAGCGCCCGTGCCGCCAAGGCCCAATCCGACGCCGCCGTCGCCGAGATCACCGAAGCCGGGCGCCGCGCCGCCACCGAAGCCCAGGCCAGCATCAGCCAGGCCGTCGCGGGAGCCAAGGCCGAGGCCGCCGAACAGGCCCGCGCCGCCGACGAACGGCTGAACC
>CAXTDP010000083.1:0-10111 GCA_964242295.1 uncultured Acetobacteraceae bacterium
GCGGCGGCTGTCGCCCGTTCCCCCTCAGGTCGCAACCGTGGGTGAGCCTTGGGACCAGCCGCCGCCGTGTCACGCACAACCGGACAGTCGCTCGATTGCCCGTCGCATGGACAAGGCAGGTTACCGTGACAAGCATCCTGTGTGGAATAGACCTCAGCAGCACACACCTCGACGCCCGCATCGGGCGGGACGGCCCATACCGGCGCTTCTCCAACACGCCCCCGGGCCGCGACGGCCTCGTCGCGTTCTGCCGGGCCAACACGGTGGAGCTTTGCGTCATGGAGGCCACCGGCGGATACGAACAGGCGCCGTTCGCCCACCTGTGGGCCGCGGGGCTGCCGGCGGCCATCGTCAACCCCCGCGCCGTGCGCCACTTCGCAAACGCCATGGGCCGCCTGGAAAAGACCGACTGCGGCATGATCGCCTGGTTCGCCGCCGTCAAGCACATCAAGCCCACGCCCTTGGCGCCGCGAACCCAGGCCCAGCTCGCCGCCTGGGTCACCCGCCTGCGCCAGCTCACCGAGACCGGCGTCGAACAGAAGAACCAGCGCCGCCTGGTCACCGACCCCCTCGTGCTCGCCTCGTTCGAGGCCATGCTCGCCACCATCGCGCGCGAAACCCGCGTGCTGGAAGCCAAGATCGCCGCCGCCATCCAAGACGACCCGCTTTGGGCCGCACTGGACGAGGAGTGGCGCACCATCAAGGGCGTGGCCAGCCGCACCACTGCGCGCCTGATGGCGCAACTGCCCGAGATCGGCACCCTCGACGGCAAGGCCATCGCCAAGCTCGCAGGCCTCGCCCCGATCGCCAGGGACAGCGGCAAACGACACGGCACGCGTCCCGTCCGCGGCGGCCGCGAAGGCGTGCGCTCCATCTTGTTCATCATCGCAAGCGTCGTGCGCCGGCACGAGGCCGACTTCAAAGACTTCAGCGACCGCCTGACCAAAGCCGGCAAGCCCAAAAAAGTCGTCCTGGTCGCCATCGCACACAAGCTGCTCACCCGCCTGAACGCCAAGGCACGCGACGTCCGCGCCAAGCTGGCCGCCTGACACAAAACAACACCCGGATCGCGTAACAATGCTGCCCAGCCAACTTGACACCACAGACAGTCGCTCACCCCAACCCTCTCCCGGAGGGAGAGGGAGCAGGGGGTTGCACCGATGATCTCCGAACGCCGCCTGATCCGGGCCGAGCCGTCCTTTGGCCTGATCGCCAAGCTGTGGCAGATCAGTTGGCTGTATGTCGCGCTGCTGTGCCTGCTGGCCGGCGTCGGCTATGTCGCGCTGTATTCGGCCGCCGGCGGCTCACCCGAGCCTTATGCGTCCAAGCACATCCTCCGCTTCGGCTTCAGCCTGGTGATGATGCTGTGCATCGCGCTGGTGGACATACGGTTCCTCGCCCGCTTTTCCTACTTGGCCTATGGCGCCGCCATCGCGCTGCTGGTGCTGGTGCTGCGCATGGGGCACGTGGGCAAGGGCGCGCAGCGGTGGATCGAGCTGGGCGGCCTGCAACTGCAGCCGAGCGAGCTGGCAAAGATCGGCCTGGTGATGGCGCTGGCTGCGTGGTTCCATAAGGCGACCTGGGAGCGGATGGGTAACCCGCTGTTCCTGCTGCCGCCCATCGCCATGGTGCTGGTGCCGGTGGCCTTGATCCTGAAGGAGCCGAACCTGGGCACCGCCGTCATCACCGGCATCGTCGGCGCCGCGGTGTTCATGGCCGCCGGGGTGCGCTGGTGGAAGATGGCGCTGGTGCTGCTGCCGCTGCCGTTCGCGGCGCAGTTCGCCTTCAACCACCTGCATGACTACCAGCGCGCCCGCATCACCACCTTCATGAATCCGGAGAGCGATCCACTGGGTGCCGGCTACAACATCCTGCAAAGCAAGATCGCGCTGGGGTCCGGCGGCTTGTGGGGCAAGGGGTTCCTGCAGGGGACGCAGGCACACCTCAACTTCCTGCCGGAAAAGCAGACGGACTTCATCTTCACGATGCTAGCGGAGGAGTTCGGGCTGGTCGGCAGCCTCGCTGTCATGGGGTTGCTGTGCTGCATCGTGCTGGGGGCGATGGGCATGGCGCTGCGCTGCCGGCACCAGTACGGGCGGCTGCTGGCGCTGGGGATCGGCGTCAACTTCTTCATGTATGTGTTCGTCAACCTCGCCATGGTGATGGGCGCCATTCCCGTGGGCGGGGTGCCGCTGCCGCTGGTGTCGCATGGCGGGTCGGCGATGCTGACGGTGATGTTCGGCTTCGGGCTGCTGATGTCGGTGCATGTCCACCGGGATGCGGAGTTCGGCGAAGGGCGGGACGACTGACGCCCCAACTCCTGGCGCCCTGGCTGCTGCGCGCGTTCCGCGCCACCCGTTACACTGCCGGCCCGGCGAGTGTCCGCATCGGCCGGCGCTGCCCGTTGCTGGACGCCCTGGTGGGCCGTCAGGCCGGCGCGTTCATCACGGCATGGAACCCCTGGGGCCGTCGTGCGCCCGCAGGCTGGAACCGCCGGGCCAACGCCGCCCTGTTGCAGCGGCTGCGCGGCCTGACCCACCTTGCCGGCGCCGGGGAGGGCAGGGGATGGCGGGAGGAGCACTGGCTGGTGGTCACCGACCCACGCCGGGCCGCCGTCTTGGCCCGGCGGTTCCGCCAGGCGGCGATTGTCACCCTGCGACGGGGCCAGCCGGCTCGGTTGACGGTGCTGGTTCGGCCGCCGCCGGTTCCGGCTTCGAGGCCTGGATGAGGGACGTCGCACGCTCGATGGAGCGGATCACGGCCTTTCCGGCACGCTGCACCGTCGGGTCCGGGTTGCTGATCAGCCGGTCCGTGACCATCAGCGCGGGGGACAGCACGCCGCGCAGGTCATGGCGCATGCTGGCGGCGCGGGTTTCCACATCGGACAGGCGGGCTGCCACCGCCGCTGCCGAGGAGGCGCCGTCATCCACCTGCTTCTGCATGGCCGCCATCGGGCGTACGACCCGGGCCAGCAGCACGGCGTGGAGCACCAGCCCGGCCGCCGCGGCAGCCAACAGCGCCGCCAGCAGCATCGGCATTCCCAGCCCCATCAGCGCCAGCGTTGCGCAGGACGCGGCGAAGGCCAGCCCGGCGCCGAGCACCGAGATCATGGTGGTGGTGTGTGGCATCAGTGTGGGTACAGCACCAATTGCCGCGGGCCTCAAGAGGGCCAGCATGATCGCATTGACGCCGGCAACTGCAAGCTACTATAAGCCGCCCCTGCAATGGGGCGGGCTGGCAGTGCCGGGCCGGTCCTGTCCTGGCCGGCCCCGTCCTGGCTAATCATGCCGCCGCCAAGCCGACGATATCGGAGTTCCCACTGTGAAGCGCACCTATCAACCGTCCAAACTGGTCCGCAAGCGCCGCCACGGCTTCCGCGCCCGCATGTCCACCGTGGGCGGACAGAAGGTCCTGGCGAACCGCCGTGCCAAGGGCCGCAAGCGCCTGTCTGCCTGATCCGGCTGGTGCCGGCGGAACAGGAGCCGCCATGGCGCCGGACACCCCAGGCGCTCCGGTCCGCCTGAGGCGCAGGGCAGAGTTCCTCCGCGTCGCCAGCAAGGGCCGCAAGGCCGCAGTACATGGCCTGGTGCTGCAAATCCTCCCGCGTGGGGACGACGGCCCAGCGCGCGTAGGTTTCACCGTGACCAAGAAGGTCGGCAACGCCGTGATCCGCAACCGCACCAAGCGCCGACTGCGGGAGGCCGCGCGATTATTGTTGCGCGAGCAGCCGGTCGGGGGCGCTGACCTCGTGTTGATCGGGCGCGACACCACCCGTGCCCGGCCGTTCCCGCTGCTGATGGACGACCTGCGGCGCGCCTTGCAGAAAGCGTTGCCGCCCCAGAAAACGCTGTCGCCTCGGCCGCCCCAGGGATGATTGCCGGACTGCTCGTGCTGCTGGTCCGCATCTACCAGTGGACCCTCCGCCCCTTCATCGGTGCCCACTGCCGGTTTGAGCCCTCGTGCAGCCATTATGCAATCGAGGCGCTGCACCAACATGGCGCCTTGCGTGGCGCCGTTCTTTCTGCCCGGCGCATCCTGCGCTGCAACCCCTGGACTGCAGGCGGCTTCGATCCCGTGCCCTGCCCCTGCGATACGAAAGTAGCGGCCCGCTGATGGACCAAAAGCGCCTGATCGTCTTTTTCGTGATCTCCTTGGCGATCCTGCTGGGCTTCCAGCAGTTGCAGCCGAAGCGGCCTGTGCCCATGCCGAATGCCTCGACGCAGGTGACGCAGAACACGCCCACCGGCACCACGCCGCGCCCGGCGTTCGACCCGGCGGCGCCGGGCACCCAGCCGGTGGCAATCGCGCCGCCGCAACGCGACGTCCCCCGCCTGGCCATCAACGCGCCGCGCGTGCAGGGCAGCATCAACCTGGCCGGCGCACGCTTGGATGACCTAGTGCTTCGGGACTACCGGGAGGAAGTCTCGACGAGTTCTCCCCTGGTGCGCCTGCTGGAGCCGCGGGTGGACCCTCAGCCCTACTACGCCCAGTTCGGCTGGACCGGGGACGCCGGGGTCAAGGTGCCGGACGTGGACACGGTTTGGACCGCCTCCGGCGCGGCGCTGGCGCCCAGCCAGCCAGTGACGCTATCCTGGGACAATGGCGCCGGCCAGGTGTTCGAAATCGCCCTCAAAGTCGACGGTGACTACGTGTTCACTGCGGAGCAGCGGGTACGCAACACGGGCGAGGCGCCGGTGGTGGTGCATCCCTGGTCCCGCATCCGCCGCGACTACAAGCCGGTCACCGCCGGCTACTACATCCTGCACGAGGGCCTGCTGGGCTTCCTGAACGGCAAGCTGGAGGAACAGACCTACGACAAGGCGAAGTCCGAAGGCGAGAAGCTCAAGGGCGCTTCGCTGGAGCAGTCCACCACTGGCGGCTGGGCCGGCATCACCGACAAGTATTGGCTGACGGCGCTGATCCCGGACCAGGCTACGCCGGTGCTGGCCACCTTCCACCATCTGCTGGAGAACAATGCCGACCGCTACCAGGTCGGCTTCGTCGCGGCCAACCCGCTGGAGGTTGCACCTGGCGCCACCGCCACAAGCACGACACGGCTGTTCGCCGGCGCCAAGGAGGTGCATCTCCTTGACCGCTACGAGACCGACCTGGGCGTGCCGCACTTGGACAAGGCGGTGGACTTCGGTTGGTTCTACTTCCTGACCAAGCCGATCTTCTATGCGCTGGACTGGCTGTATCAGGTCACGGGCAACTTCGGCGTCGCCATCCTGATCTTCACGGTGTTCGCCAAGCTCGTGTTCTTCCCGCTGGCGAACTACTCCTACCGCTCCATGAGCAAGATGAAGCTGCTCGCCCCCAAGATGACGGAGATACGCGAACGGCTGAAGGAAAACCCGCAGGAGATGCAGGCGGCGATCATGAAGCTGTATAAGACCGAGGCGGTGAACCCCGCCAGTGGTTGTCTGCCGATGCTGGTGCAGATCCCGGTGTTCTTCTCGCTGTACAAGGTCATCTTCGTTACCATCGAGATGCGGCATGCGCCGTTCTTCGGCTGGATACACGACTTGTCGGCGGTGGACCCGACCAACGTGTTCAACCTGTTTGGGCTGCTGCCATTCGATCCCAGCCAGTATTCGCACTTCCTCCACCTGGGCGTTTGGCCGCTGATCATGGGGTGCACGATGTTCGTGCAGCAGAAGCTGAACCCGCCGCCGCCGGACCCGGTGCAGGCGCGGCTGTTCCAGTTCATGCCGATCATCTTCACCTTCATGCTGTCGAGCTTCCCGGCGGGGCTGGTGATCTACTGGAGCTGGAACAACCTTTTGACGATTGTGCAACAATGGACGATCATGCGGCGGACCCGGCTGTCAACGAAGCGGGTGGCGGCGAACGCCTGACTGCCGGGCCGTCGCCGGCGGAAGCCGAGGCGGAGGCAGCACGGCTGGAGACGGGCCGGCTGCTGTTTGCCGGGGAGTGCCAGTTCTTCTACGCCGCCCAGCGCCTCGACCAGTTGCCGGAACCGGGGCTGCCGGAGGTGGCGTTCGCCGGGCGGTCCAATGTTGGCAAGTCCACGCTGGTGAATGCGCTGACCGGGCGCAAGGCGCTGGCGCGGGCGTCCAATACGCCGGGGCGGACGCGGCAGCTCAACTTCTTCGACCTAGCGGGGCGGCTGACCCTTGTGGACATGCCGGGCTATGGATACGCCCAGGCGGCCAAGGAAGTGAAGGCGGACTGGCAGGGGCTGATGTTCGAATACCTGCGTGGGCGTCCGACGCTGCGCCGGGTGGTTCTGCTGTTGGACAGCCGTATCGAGCTGAAGGCGTCGGACCTGGCGGTGATGGACCTGCTGGACCGGGCGGCGGTGACCTACCAAGTCGTGCTTACCAAGGCGGATGGGGTGAAGCCCGGCGCGATGGCGCGCAAGCACGGCGAGGTCCAGGCCCTGGTTCGCAAGCATCCCGCCGCGTTTCCCGAGGTGCTTACGACGAGCAGCGAGACCGGGTTGGGCATGGCGGCGTTGCGGGCGGAGCTGGCGGAGTTGGGGCTGCCTGCTCCTTCTCCCTCCAGGAAAGGGTTGGGGTGAGGGGCGGGGAAGCGCCGTGCCTGCTCGTAAGAAGGTGTGTTCCGACAGCACGTTTCGTTCTCTGCTCCGCAGCCAAGGCCCCCTCACCCCGGCCCTTTCCCGCAGGGAGAGGGAGCAGGCGACCTTGACCCAATGCGCGCGGCGCCGCTAGGCAGGCACCCATGACCCTGACCCCCGAGCAGATCCAGGTGGCCGCCGAGGAGGCGGACATCCTCGTGCAGGCCTTGCCGTTCCTGCGGCGCTATGCCGGGGTCACGGTCGTGGTGAAGTATGGTGGCCACGCGATGGGCGACGACGCCCTGGCGGCCAAGTTCGGCCGCGACATCGCCCTGCTCAAGCAGGTCGGCGTCAATCCTGTCGTCGTCCATGGCGGCGGCCCACAGATCAACGCCATGCTGGAGCGCCTGGAGATCAAGTCCACCTTCGTGGACGGGCTGCGCGTCACCGATGCCTCGATGGTCGAGGTGGTTGAGATGGTCCTAGCCGGCACCGTCAACAAGCACGTTGCGGGCCTCATCAACCAAGCCGGCGCGCTCGCGGTCGGCATCTGCGGCAAGGACGGCGGCATGATCCGCGCCCGCAAGCTGACCCGCACCATCAAGGATCCGGGGAGCCATATCGAGCGTGCGCTGGACCTGGGCTTCGTCGGCGAACCCGTGCATGTGGACGTGCGGGTGATCCACGCCCTGACCGGCGCCGGGCTGATCCCGGTAATCGCCCCGGTGGCTGTGGGCGAGGATGGGCAGACCTACAACATCAACGCCGACGACGTGGCTGGAGCCGTGGCTGGCGCGCTGGGGGCGCAACGTCTGCTGATGCTGACGGATGTGGCCGGCGTGCTGGACCGCAACAAGCAGCTTGTGGCCGAGATGACGGTGGCGGAAGCGGAGGCGGCCATTGCCAGCGGCATGATCTACGGCGGAATGATCCCCAAGGTGGAGAACTGCGTCAAGGCGGTGCGCAGAGGCGTCAAGGGCGCCGTGATCCTGGACGGACGGATGCAGCACGCCTGCCTGCTGGAGCTGTTTAAGGAAGGCGGGCTAGGCACGCTGATCCGGGCCTAGCCCGCCTTCTCCCCCTCCCCCCCGGGAGAGGGCCGGGGTGAGGGAGGCCGCAAGCACAGGTGTAGGCCGTTGCCCGACCGGTCTTGTGCTGAGAAGGCACGAAGCATTCCCTCATCTCGATCCTTTTGCAGCGAAGGCGACTCCCCCCGCTCAGCTTCGCCCTGCAGGCACCAACATTTCGATCTGGTAGGCCATCTCCGCATTCGTCAGCGGGAAGGCGCCGCCATGCAGGGCGGTCAGCACGTCGCCCGGTTCCAACTGGCCCAGCACGGCCTGCACGACCGACGCCGCCTTCATGCTGAAGCCTGCACGCCAGGCAAGGCTGACCAAGGCCTTGGCGCTGCGGAGATAGGCCGCCCGCTCCACCGCGGCCAACGGCAGGCCGCTTGCCAGGGCAAGCGCCGCGGTGGTCCGGCGCAAATCCCCGGCGCGCACGGCCTCCAGCAACGTGGCCTCCAGCAACGTGGCCTCCGTCAACGCGCCAGCGGAATGCAGCTTGCGCAGGGCCGGCAGGGGATCGTCCATATCCTCTCCGGACGCCACCTGAGCGCCCAAGCGGGTCAGCAGCCGTTGCCGCAGGTCCGCCGCCAGCGCCGGCGCCAGGTCGGCACGGTCGGACAGCACCTGCACCAGCCCAATCGCCACCATCGCCGAGAGTGCGCGTGCGGCGGCCTTGCTCAGGGTGGGGCGCCGCACCAGCGGCTCGTGCCACCCGGGCTGGCCGCCCGCCTGCGCGACCAGCGTGTCAAGCGTCAACTCCTGGATGTTGGCAGAGCGGTTCTGCAGCAGGGCGTGGATCGTGGCGCTGTCCGCCCTTGCGATAACCGAGTCGGCGACATGGGCATTCAATCCGGGACGGGCTGCGACTGACCGCGGCGCCTCCGGATGCGGCGGAAAGGCGAGCAGCGCCAGCAGGTCCGCGTCGGTCAGCAGCGGCGACAGGCGGATCACCGGGTCGCAGACCTGCAAGGCGGGGTCCGCCGCGAGGCGCAGGATCAGCTCGCGCGGGGCGTTTGGCATCGCCTTGACGGCGTCGGCGATGGCGGCGCGGACGCGCACCGCCGCGTCCTTCACCAGGACAGCCAAGGCCGCACGTATGTGCTGCGCCGCCTGGGCATGCTCCCCCCCGGCGAGGCCGGGCAGCAGGTGGGCGATCTTGGCGGCCAGCAGGGCGCGCACGCGTTCGTCGCCATCCGTGGTCAGGATGGCGTGCAGGGCCGGTGTTGCGGCGCGGTTCATCGCAACGGCCGCGCGCACCATCACGTCGGCGTCCACGGCAAGGTGCTGCAGGAGGTGCTGCGGAGTGCTGGGATGGGCCGCCAAGCGGACCCGCGCTGCCGGGTCGCCCAACGCGCCGGCAAATGGCATTTCTGCCGTCAAGCCTGGCGCCAGCGGCTCCGTGGCCTCAAGGGTGTCCGCCGCATCAATCCCGGCCACGGTCATCCCGCGGTGTCCCCACGCGATACGCGCCACTGGCTTCCGCCTAGCCGCTTGACCTCATACATCGCCTGGTCTGCCCGCTGGATCAGCGACTCCAGGTCTTCCCCGCTGCCGCCGGGGCGGCAGGCGATGCCGATGGACAAGGTCATGCCGCATGGCTCCCCGGCGGTCAGGTGCGCCAGCTCCGCCGGAAGGCCGGTCCGCAGGCTTTCCGCCCGTTCGGCCGCCGTCAGCTCGTCCGAGCCGTCCATCCACAGCGCGAACTCGTCGCCACCCAGCCGGGCCACCAGGTCCGTCGGACGGAAGGTGCGGCGCAGCAGGTCGGCCGTCAGCATCAGCGCGGCGTCCCCGGCCTCGTGCCCCAGGCGGTCATTCAGCGGCTTCAGCCGATCCAGATCTATGAAGATCAGCGTGCCTGGGATGATCTCCCGGTCCAGCCGGTCAATGCGCCGGCCCGCCTCCTCGATGAAGGCGCGGCGGTTCAGCAGGCCGGTCAAGGGGTCGGTGCGGGCCTGACGGGCCAACTCGCGCTGGATCGCCTCATGCTCCAGCACGACGCGGATCACCCCGGTGACGGAAGCGGCCAGGCTTTGGTCGTCCGAGTCCCAGGGACGCGCGGCGGCGGGCCGCCAAGCGATCAGTCCAGCCCGCTCCCCGAAGCGGGTCGAGGTCGGGCAGACCAGGACCTGCCGGTTCTCCGACGTGCCGGACACCGCTACGTCGTCCTCGGCATGCTGCAGCAGGCGGACGGCATCTGTCAGCAACGGGTGCGGATCGGCGCCGGCAAAGTGCAGCATGTGCCCGGCGCATCGTTCCGGCTCCATCCCAAGCCCGTCCAGCGGCGCCTCGGGCGGGGCCAGGTCCAGGATCGCCGCGCCCTCCGCACCCAGGGCGCGCATCAGCTCATGCAGCACCGCCGCCATCATGCGCGACGCCATGATCTCCTGCCGCATCCCGGCCAGCACGTGTTCCAGCAGCTCGGCCCGGCGCAGCACAGCCGAGGCGGCGGCGTCCCGGCGCTCCCGATCCGTCACGTCAACGCCGATGCCGCGGGCGCCGACCG
>CAXTDP010000083.1:10121-12678 GCA_964242295.1 uncultured Acetobacteraceae bacterium
CAAAATGGGCCCGTTCCGGCTGATGGACCTGATTGGCGTGGACACCAACTTCGCGGTGACCAGCGCCATGTTCAACTCTTTTCATCAGGATGGCAAGTTCCGCCCCAGCCGCATCCAGCAGCGGCACCACCGTCATGGCCATGCAGCGCATGCCGCCGTCGGCATGGCGCATCCAGGTGGGGCGCTGCCGCATCGGCGGCAGGGGGCCGGCGTCGGGCAGCGCCGCTTCCCGCTCCGCCAGCAGCACCGCCAAGGGATGGCCCAGCAGCTTGGCCGCCTCGTAACCCAACACTGCATCCGGTGAGACGAACGTCAGCCGGCCGTCCGCGTCGGCCTCGAACGTCAAGTCGGCGGCGATGGCGACGAAGGCCCGCCAACGCTGCCGGCTGTCCAGCAAGGACCCGTGCAGGTCGGCGGCCTGGGTCAGGTTGAGGTCGGGGGGGAAGCTGAGGTCGTCTAGGGTCATGCACGCAAGGATGCACCAGCCCTGGTAAAAGACCCGTTACCGTATCGAATGCATCGGGCGGCAGCGCCGCTGCCGCGGCGGCCAGGCGGCTGGCGCGTTGACACCACGCGGGCCGTCCCCGCATGGTCCGCCGCATTTTCATCCCAGCCTAGACCGGACCCTCAACCGTCATGCCACATCCGCTCCGCCGCAGCATCGAGCAGCTATGGGAGGTGCGCGGCACCTTGTCCGCCAGCACCGGCGGCGGCGACCGCGCCGCGGTGGAGGAGGCGCTGGGCCTGCTCGACACCGGCGAGATGCGCGTCGCGGAACCGGGTCCTGGGGGATGGGTCGTGAACGAGTGGCTGAAGAAGGCCGTCCTGCTGTCCTTCCGCTTGAACGACAGCCAGCCGATGCCCGGCACGGGGGCGCCAGCCTACGACAAGGTGCGCCTGAAGACCGAGGGTTGGGGGGAGAACCAGTTCGGCGCCGCGGGCTTTCGCGCCGTGCCCGGCTCCATCGTGCGGCACAGCGCCTATGTGGCGCCGAGCGTGGTGCTGATGCCGAGCTTCGTCAACGTCGGCGCCTATGTGGACAGCGGCACGATGGTTGACACCTGGGTGACGGTTGGAAGCTGCGCGCAGGTCGGGCGCAACTGCCACCTGTCCGGCGGCGTCGGCTTGGGCGGGGTGCTGGAGCCGCTGCAGGCCAACCCCACGATCATCGAGGATGACTGCTTCATCGGCGCCCGGTCCGAGGTCGTGGAGGGCGTGGTGGTCGAACGCGGCAGCGTGCTGTCCATGGGCGTGTTCATCAGCGCCAGCACCAAGATCGTGGACCGCAGCACCGGGGAGGTGTTCATGGGCCGCGTTCCCGCCTATTCCGTCGTGGTGCCGGGCACGCTGCCGGGCCGCCCGCTGCCGGACGGCAGCCCCGGGCCGGCGCTGTCCTGCGCGGTGATCGTGAAGCGCGTGGACGAGCAGACGCGGGCCAAGACCAGCATCAACGACCTGCTGCGGGACTGACGGGAGTGCTGCGGAAGGCTGCTTTTTGCTCCTTCTCCCTCCGGACGAGGGTTGGGGGAAGGGGGCGAGCAGGCGCGTCTTGGCCCGGTGATGGCGGGTTCATGATGCGCTGGCAGTGCTCAGCTCCGCAGCCAAGACCCCCTCACCCCGGCCCTCTCCCGGAGGGAGAGGGAGACGCACCGCCTCTTTTCCTGCGATGACTGACTTAACCGACCCGCTGCCGCTGGCGCAGGTGCTGATCCGCTGCAACTCGGTGACCCCGGCGGACGGCGGCGCGCAGGGCGTGCTGGCGGCTGAGCTGGAGCGGGCCGGGTTCGCAGTCACCCACCTGCCGTTCGGCACGACGCCCAACCTGTTCGCGCGCCGGGGCATGGAGGGGCCGCACTTCTGTTTCGCCGGGCATACCGACGTGGTGCCGGCTGGGGACGGGGCCTGGGCGGCGGACCCATTTGGCGGCGAGGTCCGGGATGGCGCGCTGCATGGCCGCGGCGCGTGCGACATGAAGGGCGCCGTTGCCGCCTTTGCCGCCGCCGCTGCGGACTGGACCGGCGCCGGGTCCATCAGCCTGCTGATCACCGGCGACGAGGAAGGGCCGGCCACCGACGGCACCGTGCGCGTGCTGGACTGGATGGCGGCGCAGGGCCACGTCCCGGATTTCTGCCTGGTGGGGGAGCCGACCAACCCCGCCGCGTTGGGCGAGGTCATCAAGATCGGGCGCCGCGGCAGCCTGAACGCGGTGCTCACGGTGCATGGCACGGCGGGCCATGCCGCCTACCCGAATCTGGCCGACAACCCGGTGCACCGCCTGGTGCGCGCCCTGGCCGCGCTGACCGCCGCGCCGCTGGATGCGGGGACGGAGTGGTTCGAGCCGTCGAGCCTGCAAGTCACCAGCGTGGACGTCGGCAACCCCGCCACCAACGTCATTCCCGGACATGCTGGCGCACGGCTGAACATCCGGTTCAACGACCGGCACACCGGCGCCGGGCTGGACGCCTGGCTGCGCGCCGCCATCGCGCCGCACGCGCCCGCGTTCGACCTGGACGTGTCCATCAGCGGCGAGGCGTTCCTGACCGAGCCCGGCCCCCTG
>CAXTDP010000084.1:0-12663 GCA_964242295.1 uncultured Acetobacteraceae bacterium
CGCACGCGTCCTCGCCCAAGCCAGAGCAGGAAGACCCTGAAAGGGGTGGCTCTGACGACAAAAGGACTTCTCGTTTTGAGTGTTACTCTGGTCTGAACCACGCCGTTACCCTGGCTTCAGGCCCACCAACGATGATCATCGGGCGAAGGCAGCCGCGGCGTGATCACACCCCCACGGTTTTGAATGCTCTCCTCATCTTTGGGCGGCTTTGTCGAAACCAGGAGTATCAGCCTTGGGCCGCCTCGGCTTCCAACAGTTCGACTAGTAGGGCAGTTGCAGGAGTGAGCGACCGCCCGCGCCGCGTGACGACGCCTATCTGCCGGCGCAGCAGTGGCCGATGCAGAAGACGCCACGTCAGCCCCTGCGCTGCCGCCAGAGGCAGCGTTAGTTGCGGCAGCGCTGTGATGCCCAAGCCACTTGCAACCAGATGGCCAGTCGTTCCCAAGAAGGCGCACTCGAAGTTCTGTTGAACGACCAACCCGCACTGCAGGAAGGCCGCATCTGTCATGCTACGCACGCTGCTGCTTCGCGCCATGGCGATGAACGGGCGGTCCGCAAAGACCGACCAGTTCAATTTCCCTTTGACCCCCGCCAGTGGATCGTCGGCGCGGCACACCAAGCCGAAATCGTCGGTCAGCAAGGGCCGGTAGATCAGCGCCTCGGTGTGCGGCGACTGCACCGTCAGCCCGATCTCGGCTCGGCCGGACGCCACTGCTTCAGTGATGGAGCCGGACAGCCCGTCCAAGATCATCACCTCGACACCCGGGCGTTCCGCCTGGAAGCGCGCTAGAGCGCCGGGCAGCAGCACCGCCGCGACCGAAGGCAGCGCGGCGATCGTGATCCGGCCGGATCGCCCGGCAACAAACTGGGCCAGCTCGCCAAGGCTTCCGGCGAATTCGGCAATCAGTCGTTCGGCGACGGGGCGCAACGCCGTTCCAGCTGGGGTCAGGTGGACATTGCGCGTGTCCCGGTCGAACAGGCGTTCACCGACGGCATCCTCAAGCGCCTTCACCGTCCGGCTCAGGGCCGGCTGCGACACCGCCATGCTGCGCGCGGCCTCGCTGAAGCTGCCAGTGGCGGCGACGCGGAGGAACACGGTGAGCTGCTGCGGGGTGATATTAATGCGCATCGGGCATAGATTAATCAGTTATCAGTCTTTGCGGAATGGACGAAAACCTGTTCATCATCGTCTCGCAAGCCGGCCATAGACCGAGGCTGCTAAGGAGGAATCATGCTGGCGCTCATTGGCACGGTCACCGTGCTTGTCCTGCTTGCCACGATCATGCTCAATCTGCTGTCGCCCTTGGTGGCATTGATCGTCGTTCCGGTCATCGCCTCGTTGATCGCCGGGTTCGGCCTCGGAACCAGCAAACTCATCATCGCCGGGATCACCTCGATCGCGCCGGTCGCGGGCTTGTTCGTGTTCGCGATCCTGTATTTCGGCATCATCACCGATGCCGGGATGCTCGACCCGATCATCACCCGGATCCTTCGCACCGTCGGGATGCGGCCGACTCGCATCGTGATGGGCACGGCGCTGCTGGCGCTGCTGATCCATCTCGACGGGTCAGGCGCGGTCTGCTTCCTGATCACCATCCCGGCCATGCTGCCGCTGTATGACAAGCTGGGGATGGACCGCCGCGTGCTGGCCTGCGCCGCGTCGCTCGCCGCCGGGGTGAACTTCTTGCCCTGGACCGGCCCCACCCTGCGCGCTGCGTCGGCGCTGAAGCTGCCGGTTGCGCAGATCTTCAACCCGATGATCGGTGTGCAGGCGGTCGGTCTGGTGTTCGTCTTCGCCGTGTCCTGGCTGCTGGGCAAGCGGGAGGAGCGGCGGCTTGGGCTGACGTCGTCCGCGGCCGGCGCCATGGCGGTAGGCGCCCAGGTGGTGCATGTCCCGGCAACTCCCGAGCTGAGCCCGGCAGACGCAGCATTGCGCCGTCCCCGGCTGTTCTGGGTGAATCTGCTGCTCACTGTCCTGATCATGACGGTGATGATCGGCGGCTGGATCGACCCGATGGTCATGTTCATGCTGGGCGTGGTCGCGGCCCTGGTAATCAACTACCCGAACGTGGCTGAGCAGCGGGCGCGCATCGATGCGCATGCTAAGGCTGCGCTGCTGATGGCCAGCATCCTGTTCGCCGCCGGCGCCTTCACCGGGATCATGACGGGAACGGGCATGCTGAAGGCCATGGCCCAGGCCGCCGTCGCACATGTGCCGGCCTCAGCAGGCCAGCATATCCCCTTCGTTCTCGGCCTGATCTCGATGCCATTGTCGCTGCTGTTCGATCCGGACTCGTTCTATTTCGGCGTTATGCCCGTGGTCGCAGAGGTCACCGGTTCGCTAGGCGGGCAGCCGATCCAAGTGGCGCAAGCGTCGCTGCTGGGCCAGATGACTGTGGGCTTCCCCGTAAGCCCGCTGACCCCGGCGACGTTCCTGGTGGTGGGTCTGGCCGGCATCGAGCTGAGCGCGCATCAGCGCTTTGCTATTCCCTGGCTGCTGCTCGCATCCGTGATCATGACGTTCGCCGCCGTGCTGTTCGGGATTTTCCCGCTGTGAGGACCGTGCGGATCGGGTCCGGCGCGGGCTACTCTGGTGACCGCATCGAACCCGCCGTCGAGTTGGCCGAGCATGGCGCGCTGGACTACCTGGTGTTCGAATGCCTGGCCGAACGGACCATCGCGCTCGCGCAGCAGGAACGCCAGCGGGATCCGGCGTCCGGGTTTGATCCGTTGCTGCGGCAGCGCATGCGTGCGGTGTTGCCGGCCTGCCGCTCGCAGGGTGTGCGCGTGATCACCAACATGGGGGCTGCCAATCCGCTCGCGGCTGCCAGAGCCACGGTCGCCGTGGCCGAGGAACTGGGCCTGGCCGGCCTGCGCATCGCCGCCGTCACCGGGGACGACGTGACGGACGCGCTCCACGGCGCCGACCTGCCGCTGATCGAACGCGCGGGGCGGACCGGGGACCTAGGCGGCAGCGTGATCTCCGCCAACGCGTATCTCGGCGCCGGGCCGGTCGTGCAGGCGCTGGCCGGCGGAGCCGACGTGGTGATCACCGGGCGCATCGGCGATCCGGCGATGTTCCTGGCGCCCCTGGTGCACGAGTTCGGTTGGGCGATGGACGATTGGGACCGGCTCGGCCGCGGCACGCTGGTCGGTCACCTGCTGGAATGCGCCGGGCAGATCACCGGCGGCTACTTCGCCGATCCCGGCCTGAAAGACATCGCTGATCTCGCCCGGCTCGGCTTTCCGCTGGCTGAGGTCACGGCCGACGGCAGTGCCGTAATCACCAAGGTCGCCGGCTCCGGCGGGGCCGTGACGGTCGCGACCTGCAAGGAGCAACTCCTATACGAGGTGCATGACCCAGCGCGCTACATCCAGCCCGACGTGGTCGCAGACTTCTCCAGCGTGCGGTTCATCCAGGACGGACCAGACCGGGTGGCGGCGTCGGGGGCGACGGGATCAGCCGCGACCGGGCTGCTCAAGGTATCCGTCGGTTATTGTGACAGCTTCATCGGCGAGGGCCAAATGTCGTATGCCGGTGCGGGTGCGCTGGCCCGGGCCGAGTTGGCCCTTCGCATCGTGCGAGAGCGCCTGCATCTGACTGGCGTGCAGTCCGACGAGCTGCGCTTCGACCTGATCGGAGTGGACGCCGCCTATCGCGGACGCGCCGGCAAGCCCGAAACCGAACCCCGCGAAATCCGCATCCGCGTCGCTGGCCGCACAACCACGATGGCCGAGGCGGTCCGTATCGGCAACGAGGTCGAGACGCTGTACACCAACGGTCCCGCAGGCGGAGGCGGGGCCTGGAAATCGGCTCGCGAAATCATCGCGGTCGCGTCCACGCTGATGCCGGTCGCCGTTGCCCAACCCTTTCTGCATTGGGAGACGGCCGCATGAGGCTGCGCTCCATCGCCCATGCCCGTACCGGCGACAAGGGTGACACCTCCAACATCTCGGTCATCTGCTACGAACCCGGCGACTTCGCATTCCTGGCCGAGCACCTCACCGTCGAGCGGGTGCGGGCGCAACTGGGCGATACGGTGCGCGGCACCGTGACCCGTTACGAGCTGCCGGGATTGGGCGCCCTCAACTTCGTGCTGGAAGGTGCGCTGGGCGGCGGTGTCACGCGCTCACTGGCGCTGGACACTCACGGCAAGTCGCTTTCCTCCTCCCTGCTCGAACTCGAACTCCCTGAGCCCCAATCGGCTCAACCGCGCGTCTGCTAGCGTCAAGACAACCAGCCACACGAGGAGTGTAATATGGATTGCATCAAGAGCGTCTGGCGCGCGACCATGCCGGTATTGGTCCTGTTTGGCGCAATCGCCATCGCGACGAGCGCAGAGGCCACCATGCCCTGTGAAACATTGACCAGTCTCGCCCTACCCGACGCGCAAGTCGATGCTGTCGTAGCAGTCCCAGCTGGTCCCTATACGCCGACCGGTGCCACGACGGCCATCACCGGCCTGCCTGCTTTCTGCCGCTTGCACGGGATTGCGACACCGGTGCCAGGTTCCCGGATCGGCTTCGAGCTGTGGCTACCGCAACGAGGTTGGAACGGTAAGCTCGAGATGTTCGGCAACGGCGGCTACAGCTCGGCCATCGAGTATGCCAACATGGCGGCGCAGCTCGCCCGCGGCTACGCGACGCTGGGGACCGACACCGGGCACACCGGCAGCGACCCGGACTTCGCGGTCGGTCATCCGGAGGCAATCGCTGACTGGGGCCATCGGGCGGTCCACCAATCGGTCGTCTACGCCCGTACCGTGATCCACGCGTTCTACGATGCGGATCCATCGCACAGCTACTTCGCCGGCTGCTCCACGGGTGGACACCAGGCGTTTATGGAAGCCCAGCGCTACCCGGCGGATTTCGACGGCATCATTGCTGGCGACCCCGGCCACAACCGGACCCATTTGAATATGGGGTTCCTGTGGGAGTTCTTGCGTGACCATCCCGATGGGCGGAACGACGAGCCATTGCTGCCAGCGTCAAAGCTGCCCATGGTGACGGCCGCAGCCATAAAGGCGTGCCGTCCCACAGATACCCGCACCAATGGCGGCCTGGTCAGCGACTCCTTCCTCAACGATCCGCGTGACTGCGACTTCGACCCGGCTGTGCTCCAGTGCAAGCCGGGCGACGGCCCGGATTGCCTGACCGCTGCGCAGGTGGAGGTTGTGAAGAACATCTATGCCGGTCCACACAACCCGCGCACCGGCGAGCTAATCGAAAACGGCTACCCGCCCGGCAGCGAGGCCGCGAAGCCGCCGGGCTGGGCGAGCTACTTCCAGGACTTCAATGGACGCAACGCTCCAGCACGGACGAATTTCTGGACAGTGTGGGTGTTCGGCGACCCGAACTGGGATTGGTGGACCTACGATTTCGATACGATGGCCAAGGCAACGGACGACAAGCTCGCCGCCGAACTGAATGCCATGAGCGCTGACCTTGAGCCGTTCCGGTCGCGGGGCGGTAAGCTCCTCACCTATCATGGCTTTGCCGACCCCGTTGTTCCACCACTCGACTCGATCAACTACAGGCAACGTCTGATCGAGGCCCAGGCAAAGCAACCGCAGCAATCCACCACGGGCGTGCAGGGTGCGGCTGCGGCCGAACAGCGGGTCGATGCTTTCTACCGCCTCTTCATGGTGCCCGGCATGGCCCATTGCAGCGGCGGGCCCGGCGCAAACACCTTCAACATGCAGGCAGCGCTCGAAGACTGGGTCGAGCACGACCATCCACCAACACAGGTCGTCGCGACGAAGTTCGTTGATGACACGCCGTCGTCGGGGCCAGCTTTCTCCCGCCCGCTTTGCGTCTTTCCCGCTCATGCATTCTATGCCGGCGGCGACGAAACGAAGGCATCCAGCTTCGAATGCCGGCAGGATACAGTAGCTAGGCCCACGCCGAGGCCCGCCAGCACCTACTGGCGTTGACGCCTGCGTGATCAGCTACGCGCTCCCCGCACTCGACACCTTCGGTGTCGTGCTGGAGACGAGCCGGGCGGCGGCGTCATACGCTCGCTGACACTGCATCCGCACGGTGCGCCTGACGCGCAAGCAGGGCCGTGTCCACTGCGGCCGACGTCGCCCATCAAGATTGAGGAGCCCGTCCATGAGATTACTGGCCTACTCCGCATTGCTGCTGACCGTAGCCAGCGCCCCGGCTTGGGCCGCGGACCCGGCCTGGCTGCGGCCGGGGCCGCATACGGTGCTGGACGGCCAGTCGGATGACCTGGTGACGGGAGGGCTGGGGGCCAAGGCGATGATGGGCGCCGGGCCACCCGCGTATGCCGATCCGATCCACCCCACGGCGGCCGAGCTACGGCAGCACGCGCTGTTCCTGCGCAGCAGCAGCGGCCAGGGTTACGGGCGGTTGTTCGGCCCTGGTGTCGATAGCGCCAGCGGCCGGTTTCGGGACGATGACGGCAAGATCGCCGGCGAGGAATATCTGGCCTACGCCGATGGCGGCGAGGGCCGGCAGAACGTCGCCATGCTGCTGCAGGTGCCCGCCGGACTGGGGGCCGAGCGGCGCTGCCTGGTCGCGGTCCCGGTCAACGGCTCGGCCAGCCTGTTCCGCGACGTGGTAGATTTCGGCTATTGGGGCCTGCGCCATAGCTGCGCGGTGGTCTACACCGACAAGGGGCACGGCAACGGCTTCCACATGTTGGAAGGCGACAGCGTCGAGCTGATTGACGGGCGGCAGGCGCCAGCGGCAGAGGCCGGACGTGACGCGCATTTCCGCGCTGACCTCGACGATGCAGCCCGCACGCGTTTCCTGGCGGACTTCCCTCATCGCGTGGCGTTCAAGGCGGCCTTCTCGAAGCAGAACCCGGAGAAGGACTGGGGCGAGAACGTACGCCAAGCCATCCGCTTCGCCTTCGTCCGGCTCGGCAGCCGGGACCCTGCGTTCACCCGGGCCAACGCGCTGGTGCTCGTCACTGGCAGCTCCAATGGTGGCGGTGCGGCCCTGTATGCGGCCGAGAAGGATGCGGCCGATACCGAGCACCTGATCGATGGCGTGGTGGTGCGGGAACCACAGGAGCAAAGCCGCTCGGATGACCGCGTCGTCGTGGTGCGTGGCCCGCTTGAGCGGCGGGGCAGCGGGCGCACGCTGTTGGACTACTTTAGCTTCGGCAACCTATACCAGCCTTGCGCCGTGTTGGCTGTCCCCGGCATCCCGCTGCGGGAGCGGGTGGAGTTCGCCGCCAACCGATGCGCCTCGCTGCACGACAAGGGCCTATTGACTGTGGACACCACTGACGCGCAGGCGGCAGAGGCCTTGTCGCGGATGCACGGATATGGATGGGATCCCGAGACGGATGTGGGCCATGCGTTCGGCTACCTGGTGGCGCCGGACGCGACGGCCACGAAATACGCCAACGACCACGGCCGGTTCGATGTGCGTGACCGGCTATGCGGCTACAGCTACGCCGCCACCGACCGGGACGGCCGCCCCATCGCAGTCCCCGCGGCCGAGATGGCGCAGAACTTCGCCATCGCCCCCGGTGGCGCCCCGGCCGGAAGCATCGACACGGTGAACGACGACGACCCAAGCGGGCCGCGGCGGTCCTGGGTATCCACAAGCCGTAGCACCGGGCGACAGGATTACGACATAGATGGGGCCATATGCATTCGTGACCTGATGACCGGGCATTCGGCCAGTGCCGAGCGGGTGCAGGCGGGCATCGGAGAATTTTTGGCGACCGGGCAGCTGAATGGGCTGCCCACGTTGATCTTACACGGGCGAAGTGACGACCGGGTGCCGGTGACGTTTTCCTCCCGCCCCTATCTGGGGTTGAACTCGCTAGTGGACGGCGCTGGATCGCAGCTCCGCTACATCGAGGTGACCAATGCCGAGCATTTCGGCACGGACCTACCCGGGTTCGACACCCGCATGATCCCTCTAGTACTGTATCATCTGCGGGCGTTGGACATGATGTGGGACCACCTGACCGCTGGAGCGCCACTGCCGGACAACCAAGTGGTGCACACCACCCCCCGCGGCGGCGAGCCGGGCCATGCGCCGCCGTTGCAGGCGGCAAACGTGCCGCCGATCGCCCTGATCCCGGTCGAGGCTGATCGCATCAAGGTCTCGGCGGGGCGGGTCACCATCCCGGACTGATCTAGAGCATGTCCGGCCCAAGCAGCTTCATTTGGGCCGGATAAACGCTAGCGAAAACATTAGGTTGCAGCATGTTCACTGAGACTGTCGCAAGATTAGGGGTCAGGTGGCGATTGCCGTTGGCGGGCAGGGATCATTGGCCGGGTGGAACTTCTGTCCGAAGCCGGAGCCGAGCGTGTCGTTGTAGACGGCGCACCGAACCTGCAGCAGCAGATCGACACCGCGTCGCGACCAGCGCATCTGCTGCGAATTGTTCATCCGGCGGTTCACCAGGAAGTTGGCGGTTCTTTCGGTGATCGCGGTGCGAACCCGCAAGCCTGCACGGTGCCGCTCGGCGTAGTTGACCAGCCACGCGCTCTGACTGGTTAGGTAGCCATCCAGCGCGTGCAACGCGGTCCACAGCTTCCCTGAGGGTGTGGTAGGGGTCGCGCCATAGAAAGGGCCTCGACTTTGCCCGTATCACCGGTCCGTGAGGTTAGGCGCGGATCCAGAACGCCGGCTCGTCGGCGATGAATGCGAGCACGTCATTGAGCGGCAGGACAGCGCCGAACGGCCCGGCAGGTCCCCAAGCATCGCGGCGCCACCACAGCACCTCGAAGCCGTCACTGGACGGGAGCGGCTTCAGCCGGGCCACAGGCGCGCCCGTGTGGGCCGATGTCAGGGTGTAGCCACCCCGGACCCGGCGCGCCTGCACGCCGCCGCGTGGCCAGCGGTAGGCGGCAATGCGCTCGATCACAGGATCGCTCGGTCCCATCGCATCCTCCCGCGCCTTCGCTTGTTTGGACCTGCGACGCCAGAACAGCTCCAGGTCCGCCATGGTTCGCCCCGACCTCCACCTGCCGCCCAGCTTCCTCGCCTGGCTCGCGCCATACCTGGCCGTTTTTTCCCGGCGCAGCCGCCCTACAACCGCGGCCCTGGCCATCGGCGCGCTGCTGGCGGTCGGGCCGCGCACCGTCACCAACTGCCTGCGCGCTCTGGGCTTGGCCGAGCACCCCAGCTTCACCGCCATCCACCGCGTGCTCAACCGAAACGCCTGGTCCGGCCTCGCGCTCGCCCGCACGCTTCTGCGCGCGGTCGTGGCCGTTTTTGTGCCGTCCGGCCCCATCGTGATCGGCGTTGACCATACGCTTGAGCGCCGCCGCGGCCGCCGCATCGGGCCGGCAGGATACTTCTACGACGCATCGCGCTCTTCGGCCGAAGTGAAGGTGACCAGCCGTGGCCTGCGCTGGCTGAGCGCGATGGTGCTGGTCGAGGTGCCGTTTGCCGGCCGCATCTGGGCGTTGCCGGTGCTGACCGCGCTGACCCCGAGCAAGGCTTGGTCCGAGCGGCATGGGAAACGCCACCGCACCGTGACCGAGTGGGCGGAGCTGGCCAAGGTTCCAGGCGCGTAGCGGCTGGAATGCCAGCGGAGGGGCGCTTGATGCTACTCGCCATCCACCGTTGGCTGCCGGATCGGCCCATCGTCGTTGTCGCCGATGGCGAGTTCGCCGCCCTGGAACTGCTGCATGGGCTGCGCGCCCGGATGGCGGTGATCACGCGGCTGCGCAAGGACGCATGCCCGTTCAACCCACCCCCGCGCCACACCGGCAAGCCGGGCCGTGCGCCTCGCAAGGGCGAGCGCCAGCCCCAGCTGTCCCAGCGCATCACTGACCCTGCCACGCGCTGGCAGCGGGTGGTCCAGGCCAGCCGGACGTCGTGGCGCAGCGGCGGCTGGATCGAATACGCGCACGGCACGGCGCTGTGGTGTCACGGGGGCAAGCCGATCGTGCCAATCCTGTGGGTGCTGGTCCGCTACCCCGACGGCCGGCGCGAGCCGGAGGCGTTCCTATGCACGGACACAACGGCCAGCCCGCGCGACGTGCTGGACTGCTTCAACCGCCGATGGGCCATAGAGACCACATACGAGGAAGCGCGTGCGCACCTCGGGATGGAGACCCAGCGCCAATGGTCCGACCCCGCCGTGTTCCGGACCACCCCGCTGCTGCTCGGCCTTTACAGCGCGGTCACGCTGTATGTGCAGCAGAACGCCCAGCGCTTTGCCCTCTCGCCACGCCGGGCCGCCTGGTATCCCAAGCCAGCTCCGACCTTTGCTGATGCCCTCGCGCGCCTACGCCGGCATCTGTGGTTTGAGCGTATCGTCATGTCGGCTGAAACCACTGACATGACGGAACCGATCGCGCCGGAACTCCAGGGCATCCTCGACGCCGTCTGCTACGCGCCGTGATCGTGGTCGTGCCTGACTGCGGGCTTAACCTCCCGATCCCGTGATACGGGCAAAGTCGAGAAGGGCAGGATAGCACGGTTCGTGATACGGATCGGGAACACCGTGCTCGGTCAAGACCGGGTTGGGTGGGGAGCGGACATCCAAGCATCCGATCAAAGATCAAGTTCCACGACCAAAACACGCCTGCTCAACGCCACGATGTTAGAGATTTCTGCGACCACCTGTCGATGTTCGGGATCATGGCTGAAGTCTTCCAGGGCCTTGGCATATGCTGTCTCGTTGGCATACTGCACGACAACCATCCACTCGCCCACAGTCTGATCTGTTTGAACGCGGCTCACCTGATAGGTGATTCCGTATTTAAGTAGGACTGCTTTCATTCTCTTGGCCAGCGGCGTCACGTCTTCCACTGTTCCGCCTCGATAGAACGATACCGCGGAAACTGTCATATCGCCCCCAGTTCTAACGCAAGGACTGGATCAGGTATTCTCACGACTTTCAACAGTCCGGAGCGGATGTCCGCATTGGTTCGGAACAGCTATGAGGGCTGGCCTTCAATCGTCCCAGTTGAACTGGCACGGCGAAATGCGCCGGAAAGCGTTGATGTTGCTCAGGCTGCTGCCGTAGCAAACAGACTGAACCCCAACTGGGACAGCCTGCCATGCCGAGACGACACGCGCTGACCGAAGCGCAACTGCAAACCTTGTTCGCCCTGCCCACCGCTGAGGCCGACCTCATCCGCCACTGGACCCTGGACGGGGCGGACCTGGCCGCAGTGGATCGCCGCCGCGGCGGACACAACCAGCTCGGCTACGCCCTGCAGCTTTGCACGTTCCGCTACCCCGGCCGGCTATTGCGGCCCGGCGAGGCCATTCCCGGACCGGCGCTTCGCTTCGTTGCCGAGCAGGTCCATGTCGGCGCTGACGCACTTGCCGCCTACGCCGCCCGACGGCAGACTCGCCAGGAGCAGCTTGACGACCTGCGCGAGGCGTTTGGCTTCCGCGTGTACGCGCCGGGGCATGGCCGCGACATGCTGGCCTGGCTGCTGCCGGTGGCTCTGGCCACCACGAACGCCCTTGCGATCACCACGGCGCTGATGGACGAGCTGCGCCGGCGCCGGATCGTCGCCCCCGGCCCGAGCGTGGTCGAGCGCCTGGTCGCCGCGGTCCTGGTCGTGGCCGAGCGCCACGTCGCAGGCCAGCTCACCCGCAACCTGTCCCCCGCCCAAACCGAGGCGCTGGATGCGCTGCTCGTGTCCAAGGAGGGAACGCTGCTGAGTGTCTTGGGCTGGGCACGACAGCCACCAGGTGCGCCCGGCCACAAGGCCCTCGCCCGCATCGTGGACCAGTTGACCCACTTGCGTTCGATCGGCCTCGACCCCGCCTACGCCGAGGGCGTGCATCCGGAGCGGCTGCGCAAGTTGGCCCGCGAGGGTGGACTCTACACTGCCCAGCACCTGCGGGCGTTGTCGCTGCTCCGCCGCCGGGCAACCCTGGTTGCGACCGTGCTGGACACGGCGTGGTTCAAAAAGTGCCATGTCCAGGTAGCATCGGAAATCGATAGGGCTGTGACGACAGAAGGACTTCTCGTTTTGAGTGTTACCCTGATCTGAACCGCGCCCTCAACAGCCTCTAAGCCTTCTGAGCAGAGTTAAAGGGCTATTCGCAAATGGAACGAAGTGGCAGGGTTTCCCTCTAGTCCTGGAGGGCTCCCTATGCGTCATGCCTCCCCGTGCCCGCTTGCGGCCCTTGCTGTCATCGCCCTCGCGTCGTCTGCCGCTGCGCAGAACTTTGGGCCGCAACCTGGCTACCAACCCGGCCCCTACCAACCTGCGCCTTTCCAGCAGCCCGGTCCCTTCCAACCAAATCCCTATCAGCCCGGCGCTGCGCCGCCTGCGGCGCAGAGCTCCAGCGGCCCTAGCATCGTTGGCACATGGAGCGGTACCGCCACCGGCACTTCTGGCCAGACACAAATCTCCGAAGCATTCAGCCCCGACGGCACGTTCGTGTCCGTCGGACGCCTAGCCAATGGCTTCGTGGCCCGTGTCTGGGGTACGTACCGCTTTTCCCCAGCCGGTCCCGGTCAGTTTCGCCTCGAAACCCAGTTGGCAGGCTGGCTTCCCCGTGAAACCTGTCAGCAGATGGCCGAAAATCCGCCGCAGTGCCAGCCGATGCAGCTTCCCACGACGGGGGTGTCCCTTGTCACCTTCCCGTCGCCCACCCAGCTCCAAAGCACCAGTCAAACAGAAGCGGGCAGTTATTCCGGCGTGGTTCAAAACCGGGTCACACGTGGGGGTGGGTTGGCGCTGTAATGAGGGA
>CAXTDP010000085.1:0-12629 GCA_964242295.1 uncultured Acetobacteraceae bacterium
CCGGACGCTGCCGCGTTGGCCGGTGCAGCGGTGCCGGCGACTGCCGACGGGGCTTCGCCCCCGTCCATGCCGGCGTCGGCTGGCGCCGCGTTCGGCGTCGAGCCGTAGCTTTTACCCGTATTGCGCATGGTCGCGTGCTCCCTAGTTCATGACCGCGTAGCGTGCCTCGATATTCACGGGCACGGCGGTCAGGTTGTGGACGCCGATGAAGTAGGTGACCGCGGCGGCGCTTGAGCGCTGCACCTCCACGTTCCACTCGATCTGCGGCGCACCCGGGTTGGGCGAGGTTGGGACGACGTTCCACTCAACATGCAGCGCTGGGTTCCAGTTGAAGGTGAACCAGCGCTGCGTCGCATTGGGGGCGACCGTGCCTGTGAATTGGACTCCGACGGACATGATGCTTCTCCTTGCTATCTTGCTACCAGCCAAGAACGTTGTAACGCGCCTCGAACGTCACCGGGGCGCCGGTGAGGTTCGTCGCCTCGATCCAGTAGGTGATATACTGGAACGACGCCCGCTCCGCCCGCACGCGCCAGCGAAGCTCCGACACCGCTGCCGGTGAAGTCGGCACGCAGGTCCAGACCACATGGAAGTTCGCCGGCCAGTTGAAGGTGAACCATTGCGCAGTCTGGTTCGCGGCCAGCGAGGCGGTGAACTGCACCCCGCCGAAGGACGAGGTCTGGGTTGCCGAGGCGATGAGCTGCCGCAGGTTCGGACGGTTCCCGATCCGCTGGGTTGCCGGGCGGCCCGGCGCGTCCTGCTGGCCGGAACCCGTCGCGCGCAGCAGCTCGCGTGCCCGCGCAGGGGATAGGGGAACCCGCCCCTGGGCGCGCAGCACCCCTTGGACGCACGCCAACGATCCCGTCACGATCGGCGACGCGCTGGAAGTTCCGCTGAACTGGTCCGTATACCAGAAGTTGGTGTTGGCACCGCCTTGCAGGTCGCCATAGCCGGCCGTGGTGACTTCGCGCCCCCATCCTTGGGCGTCCACCGCCGCGCCGTAGTTCGAGAAGTCGAGCCGCGACCGGTCAGGTCCCCAATCGCGGCCATGAGTGCCCGCCGGCGGCGCACCCGCGCCGACCAGGATCGCGCCGGAGTCGCGTGTGCCGCGCCTGAAGGGGTTCTTCCACCCGGCCGGGAACCCCGGTGCGGGAGTGTCATAGATCGGGTTGTCCAGGTCGCGTGCGCCGTTGCCCGCGGCCTCCACCACCACGATGCCAAGGCTGCTGGCATACCGGATGGCGTCGTAGTCGTCGGGCCACCACTCGATTGCGATGAACCCGTCCTGGCCCACTCCGTTCGCGCCTGGGCCTGGACGATGTATCTCAAGCAGCATGAGGTCGCCCGGGCGGAGCAGGTTGGCGGCCTGGCGGATGACGGACGCCGACGGCTGGGAGAACGCGGCGAAGCGGCGGAACGAGTCCGGGCAGATGCCGAGGATGCCGAAGGCGTTGCGGTTGCCGCCCATCTCGCCCTGCACCGCGGTGCCGTGATTGGTGTCGCCGGTCGCTGCGCCCACCACCACGGTCCCTTCGTTGGCCGTCAGGTCCTCGTGCGCGAGATTCCACGCCCACTCGCAGTCAATGATGTTGACGCCGGCGCCGGTGCCGCCGGGTTGGGTCCATGCGAACCTCGCGTCAACGCCATCGGGAGCCGCATTCAGGTAGCCCTGCCGGCCGCTGAAGTCCGGGCTGACCGGCGGCGCGTCCTCCACGCGGGGCAGCAGCTCGTTCAGGGCGCCGACGTCGAACGGCGCCATGATGACGGGAGCTTCGCCGGCTGGCTTGACATAGGCGCCGCTGATCAAGGGATGCCCGCGGAGTTTTACGGCAAGGTCGTCCAGCTCGTTGTCAGGAGCCTGGACATGATAATATCTGGAGAGATCGGGCACCTCTTGGCCAAAAGCTGGCGTGATTGACGCTGCTTCCGCTTTCAGGCTTTCCTCGGTGACGCCGAAAAGCGGCTGGAGCACGACGTTGGCTTGCGCGAGCATATCCGCCAGCGACGCTGCTTCAGGACTGGCGGCGGTCAGGCCGTTGCGCGAGGATTGAAGCCCAGCATCGGGCTCTGCGACGACGATCAACTCACGCGCATACGCGCCTGGATCTGTTGGCGATGACATTGGTCCCTCCTGTGAAGTTTCTGCCCCGATTGAACTGAGCGATTTGCCGCCTCACGGATACTATAACGCCTGCAGTTCGTTTCGATACCAGAATCGTAAGCAGGATGTTAACAACCTGAGGTAAGTTCAGGACACCTGCAAAACGCGGCCACAAGGAGCCAGCCGGCCAAAGGGTTCAGTAGCCTCGAACATTTGGCTCGCCACCGTGAGCCGGCCGAGCGGTGAACCTGATCCCCTGCTTGCTGCCGGACGCGGCTCACGCGAGCTGAGTTGGCGTGACGGCGCTGCCCCCTGATGACACGCTGCCCTGCGCGGTCCATCCTGCCCTATCGCCGCACCAGACGGCCCCACAGGAAACGCCCGCCAGGAGCCATCGCCATGCTTGGATTGATGCAATCGCAGCCGCTGCTCGTGTCCTCCATCATCACCCACGCCGCGCGGCACCACCCATCCAGCGAGGTCGTGTCGCGCACCGTGGACGGCGGCATCCACCGCACCACCTATGCCGGCGTCGAGCGCCGTGCCCGGCAGTTGGCGCAGGCGCTGCAGGGCCTGGGCGTGCGACAGTCCGACCGGGTGGCGACGCTGGCGTGGAACGGGCACCGGCACCTGGAGCTGTATTACGCGGCCTCCGGCATGGGGGCGATCATTCATACGGTGAACCCGCGGCTGGCGGCGGAGGACATCGTGCATATCCTGAACGATGCCGGCAGCGTCGTGCTGTGCGCCGACACCAGCTTTATCGCCATCCTGGCCGCCATCGCGCCGCACGTGCCGGGGGTGCGCGCGATGGTGCTGCTGGCGGACGAGGATGCGATGCCGGAGGTGGCGCTGGCGCCGGGCCAGGACCTGCTGTGCTACGAGACGCTGCTGGCGGCGCGGGACGGCGACTACGCCTGGCCGAAGCTCGACGAGAACCTGGCGAGCGGGCTGTGCTACACGTCCGGGACCACGGGGCGGCCGAAGGGCGTGCTGTATAGCCATCGCAGCACCGTCATCCATGCCTATGCCGTGAACACGGCCGACGTGTTCGGGCTGCGCGCGGTGGACCGGGTGATGCCGGTGGTGCCGATGTTCCACGTCAACGCCTGGGGCATCCCGTATGCGGCGCCGATGGCCGGGGCGTCGCTGGTGATGGCTGGCCGCCACCTGGACGGGCCGAGCGTCGCGGCGCTGATGAACGATGAGCGGGTGACGATGTCCGCGGGGGTGCCGACGGTGTGGATGGGGCTGCTGCACCACCTGCGCGCGACGGACACCCGGCTGGATACGCTGAAGCGGCTGGTGTGCGGCGGCTCCGCCTGCCCTGCCATGCTGATTGACGTGTTCGAGAGCGAGTACGGGGTACGGGTGGACCATGCGTGGGGCATGACGGAGACCAGCCCGCTCGGCACGTATTACGGGGCGAAGGCGGAGTTCGCCGGGTTGTCGGCGGCGGACACCAAGCGGCTGCAATACAAGCAGGGGCGCGCCGTGCCGGGGCTGGACATACGGATCGTGGACGACGCCGGGCGGGAGCAGCCGTGGGACGGCGCGACCTATGGCAACCTGCAGGTGCGCGGCCCCTGGGTGCTGCGCCGCTACATGAACCAGGAGGCGGACGCGACCGACGCCGAGGGCTGGTTCGCCACCGGCGACGTGGCGACTATAGACCCGCACGGCATGATGGAGATCACCGACCGCACCAAGGACATCGTGAAGTCCGGTGGCGAGTGGATCAGCTCGATCCAGTTGGAGAACATCGCCGTCGGCCATCCGGATGTGGCGGAGGCCGCCATCGTCGCCGCCCGGCATCCGAAATGGGACGAGCGCCCGCTGCTGATCGTGGTGGCCAAGCCGGGCCGCAGCGTGGACTGCCAGGCGCTGCTGGGGCTGTATGCCGGGCAGGTCGCGAAGTGGTGGACGCCGGACGAGGTGGTGGTGGTGGACAGCCTGCCGCATACGGCGACGGGCAAGCTGAACAAGCTGGCGCTGCGGCAGCAGTTCCGGGATTACAAGCTGGCGTCCCTCGTGGAGCAGGGGGTGGAGTAGGGCGGCAGGCGCCCGTCGTTTGCCGGTCTCACAAAACTTGAGGAAACCTACCTAAAACGATCCTCGGCTTGCCTTGTGGGCGTCCTGATGCCGTGCGACCGCCCCAGGCAATCTGGAGGGATTGCCATGAGCCTGGAAACGCGAGCTGGCACGGCGGGCGGGGCGTGGGCGGATGCGGGCTGGACGCCGGCGGGGGTGCCGACCGCGGCGGATGACGCCACCATCGCCGGGCCGGCAGGTGCGGCCCAGACCATCACCGGACCGGGCAGCGCGTCCAGCCTGGCCCTGACCGGCAACACGGCGCTGAGCGGCAGCTTCGGCTTTGGCAGCCTGGTGGTCGGTCAAGGCGCCACCGCCGGCGGCCTGACCATTGGGGCAGGCTCCGCGGTCACGGCGGGATCGGCCAGCATCCTGAACGGGTCCGTCCTGGTGTCCGGCGCGGGCGCGCGGCTGAGCGTCGGCGGCACGCTCAGCTTCAGCGTCGCGTCCGGCGGCAACTTCTCGAACAAGACGCTGACGGTGGAACGGGGCGCGGCGGTGCAGGCCGGGAGCATCAGCCTGCTGCCGCTCAGCAGCTTCGACGGCATCAGCGTTGACGTGTTCTCCACGGTGGAGGTCGGCAGTGCCGGCGGCGCCGCGGCGGGCCGGCTGACGATTGACGCCGGGTCTGCCGTGACCGGCGCAGGCGTCATCACCGCTGCGAACGGGATCGCCAACTCCGGCATGCTGGAGGTGGCGGCGGGCAGCTACATGGGGCTGTTCAGCCCCATAACGGGTAGCGGGGCGTTGCAGATAGATGCGAAGGCGGACTTGTCGCTGCGCAACGTGAGCAGCTTGAACACGGGGGCAGTGGCGTTCTCCGGGACGGGCGGGACGTTCGAGATCGGCTACTACGGCGCCGGCGCGAACGCGCTGCCGAACTTTTCCGGCGTCATCAGCGGTTTTGCGACGGGCGACACCATCACCGTCGCCCGGCCCGGGACCGCCATCACGTCGGCGGCCTATACCGCGACCGGCACGGACATCGGCACGCTGGCGCTCAGCGACGGCGGCACGAGCCTGGGCAGCCTGACGCTGGCGGGGAACTACGCCGGGGCGTCGTTCCAGGTCGGCACGTCGGGCGGCACCACGAGCATCATCGTCTCGGGCGTGGCGCCCACGCCGGCGCCTACCCCGGTCCCAACGCCGACGCTTCCTGCGGCCATCACGGACGTGGACTCGCTGGTGCGCGCCAACATCCCCGCGGGCGCCTACAGCGGCGCCGCCATCGCCCTGGCGACGGCCGGGCTGGTGAAGCTGTCCGGGCCGGGCCGCAGCATCGGCGTGGGGGCGCTTGGAACAGGCGGCGTCGGGCTGCCGTCCGCAGCGGCGGCAAACGTTGCCGTGGCGGGCAGCAGCCTGGCGCTGCCGTCGGGATACAACGGCTTGCTGGCTCCGACGGGGAGCGCCATCACCCTGTCCGACGCCGGGGTGGACGGGGCGGTGCTGGTCGGCAACGGCGCGGGCGACACGTTCAACTCTTCGGGCCAGGGCGTCACGCTGGTGGGCGGCCAGGGGGCGAACACCTTCAACGTGTCGGGATCGGCGGCGGTCGCCACCGGCGATGGGGCGTGCACGGTCCAGGGCAGCGGCAACGCCGCGCTCGCGGTCACGACCGGCGCAGGCGGCAGCACGGTGGTGCTGGCCGGCGGCGCCAGCACGGTGCAGGGCAACGGGCGGGACACCGTGTTCGGCGGGTCCGGCGCCAGCACGGTTACGGCCCTGAAGGGCCTGGTGGCCGTGGGCGGCGACGGGCGCATGGCGTTCGTGGGCGGCAGCGCCACCAGCCTGGTGTTCGGTGCCAAGGGTGGCGTGGATTATACGGCAGGCTCGGCCTACGACATCGCGGTCGGCGGGCCGGGCACGCTGGCCGCCCAGGGCGGGGCGGCTGGCGGGCAGTTCTGGGGCAACAGCGGCAACGACGTGCTGCGCGCGGGCGGCAGCGCCACGACCGTGCTGGTGGCCAACAATGGCGGCCAGCTCATTTCGGAGGGCGCGGCCAGCAATTTCATGATCGCGGGCGCGGGCACGGCCACCCTGGACGGCAGCAAGGCCACCGGCAACGACGTGTTCTTCGGCGGCACCGGCAACGACACGATCACGGCGGGATCGGGCAACGACCTGATCGGCACGGGCACGGGCACCAGCACGGTGCAGCTTGGCTCGGGCAAGGATACGGTGTTCGCGTTCGGCACCAGCACGGTGGCAGCGGGGTCGGGGAGTGCGGACATCGTGATGGGCGGCACGGTCACCCTGAACATCGCATCGGGGAACATCGCATCGGGGAACATCGCATCCGGGGCGGCGCGCAGCTTCGCGCTGTTCAACTTCGTGCCCGGCACCGACACGATCGGCCTGTCGGGCTATGGCAGCGGCGAGGTCGCCAACGCCCTGGCCACCCAGGCCAACGGCTCCGGGCAGACGGTGCTGACCCTTGGCGACCAGACACGCATCCAGCTCATCGGCGTCACGCGCGCGGATGCGAGCTACTTCGCATGACTGGCCGGGTGCGGCCCGGGCGCCGCCCTACGCGGTGTCCTGCAGGTGCTGGCGAAGTGTTCCAAGGTGGCCGGCACGTTTGCACCGGCCATCGGCGGGCCGTGGGACCCCCTGCAATCCCGTCACCGCGACAAGCCGGGATCGCGGGCGCCGCGCAGCCGGGCCAGAATGCGTCGGGACAAGCGGCATGGCATGGCACCAGTGCGGCGGCTACCGCCGCTTTGCCGCCTTGGGCAGCGGGTTGATCAGCACCGAGGGCGCCGAGAAGCCGCCGCTGAACGCGCCGAAGGCGAGGCTGGTGGGTGCGAACGCCGCGAAGTTGCTGGACGACGCCGACCAGGCGCCATACGGGCCGAGGCCCTTCAGCGACGCCAAGGACCCGGTTGCCAGGATGCCGCCCGCGCCCATCGGCGTCATCACCCGGCCCAGCACCAGGCGCTGATACTCCTCGCCGCGCACCGGGTCCATCGAGTGGTAGGCTGCGGTCGCCAGGTTCCAGTCCTTGAGCATGCCGTGCAGGGAGGTCAGGAAGCGCGCGGCATAGGCGGCGTTGGTCCCCGGCTCGAATGCCTGGTCCAGCGTCGGGAAGGCGTTGGGATGGTGCATCAGGTTCACCTGCATGCAGCCCACGTCAATCGAGCGCACGCCCTTGGCCTGCAACGCGGCCACGGCGGCGATGACCTGCTCCTTGCTGTCGTAGAAGTGGCCGACGCCCTCCACGTTGATGGTCCAGGGCCAGGGGCGCACCCGTCCGGTCGCGGGGTCCAGCCGCCCGCTTTCGACGCGGGAGATGGCGGGCAGCAGCTTGGCGGGCAGGCCGCGCTCGGCGGCGGCGATGGCCTGGTCGCAGGCGTCATAAGGGGTGGCCGGCGGCGGAGGCGGCCCGAACTGCTCCCTCACCGGGGCCGCCGCGGCGCGCACGGGGCGGTGGCCGCGATGAGGCGGTGGCTGTGCCGCGGCGGGCAAGGCGGACAGCAGCAGGAGGGCGGCGGCGAGCTTTGACAGCGGCATTGGCCTCACGTTCGGAACTTGCGGCGAAACGGGCGTGCCGTCAGGTCCAGGCGGGACGCGGCCAGATCGGAGCCGCAAACGTTCGATCGCCCTGGGATGGCACCCTGGGATGGGCATGGGACTAGGTTGCGTCGGAATTCGGACGCTCCATGCTGGCAAAGGCTTCTATGAGGCGGATCGGCAGGGATGTCAGCTAAATTTTTTGAGACTTGGGTGTTGCAGTGCAGCATTGAGTCTGTGTGGCCGGAGGGCAAGCTGCTGCCGGTTTGACCATGCTGCTGTGCTGGCCACTTGATGCGGTTTTCCTGTACTCGCCTCGCCCAACGCCGGCCCTGCGACGGGCCGGCGTTAGGCGCCGCGCCTGGTTCAGGCGGCGATCAGGCCGCCCAGCCGGGCCAGGGCAGCCAGGTGGCTGTCGGTGTCGCCGTAGCCGCGCTCGATCATCGTCATGCGCTTGAAGTGGTGGCCGACGGCATACTCCATCGTGACGCCGATGCCGCCGTGGAGCTGCACCGCCTCCTGGCCGATGTGGCGGCCGCTGCGGCCGATCTGCACCTTGGCGGCGTGCATGGCGCGCTGGCGCTCGGTCAGGTCGGGGTCGGTGGACATCATGGTGGCGAACATCGCCATGCTGCGCGCCTGCTCCAGCGAGACGTACATGTCCACGGCGCGGTGCTGCAGGGCCTGGTTCTCGCCGATGGCCCGGCCGAACTGCTTGCGGGTCTTCATGTAGTCCACGGTCATGGCGTGCATGGCGTCCATCACGCCCACGGCCTCGGCGCAGAGAGCGGCCAGTGTTTCGTCGTTGACGCGTTCCATGACTGGCAGGGCTTCCGCCGGGTCGCCCAGGGCACGACCGGGGGTGTCCTTGAGGGTGATCTCCGCGGCGCGGGCGCCGTCCTGGGTCGGGTAGCCCCGGCGGGACAGGCCGGGGGCGCCGGCGTCCACCAGGAACAGGCCGATGCCGTGGCGGGCGCGGTGCCCGCCGGCGGTGCGGGCGGACACGATCAGGATGTCAGCGCTGTCGCCGTGCAGCACCAGGGTCTTCTCACCGGTGATGCGCCAGCCGTCGCCATCGGGGGTGGCCTGGGTGGCGATGTCGTTCAGGCTCCAGCGCGCCTGGCGCTCGGCTTGGGCGTAGGCCATCACGCGCTCGCCCTCGGCGATGGCGGGGACCAGCTCGGCGAGTTGGTCGTCGCTGGCGGCGTGGCGCAGCAGGCCGCCGCAGATGACGACGGTGGCGAGGTAGGGTTCGACCACCAGGGCGCGGCCGAATGCCTCCATGACGATGGCGGTCTCGACGGCGCCGCCGCCGAAGCCGCCCTGGTCCTCGGCGAAGGGAAGGCCGAGCAGGCCCTGCTCGGCGAACTGGCGCCAGATCTCGCGGCTCCAGCCGTCTGGCTCGGCGCGGTATCCGCGGCGGGCCTCGAAGGCGTAGCGGTCGCCGATCATGCGGTCCACGCTGTCCTTCAGCAGCCGCTGCTCGTCAGTCAGGTCGAAGTCCATGCTTGCCGTCCTCCCCGGCCGGCCAGGATGCCCTGTCCGGCCGGGTAGGGGAAGGCGGGCTTACAGGCCCTGCTTCACGTCGTTGGCGCCGCGGGTCACGGCGCGCCCGGTCGCGCTCACGTCCGCGCCGACGCCGGCGGTGGTGTTGCAGGCGCTCAGCATGGGGGCCAGGGCGGCCAACGCCAGGACAAGCAGCAAGGCACGGGTGGTGGAATGGGACATGTTACGCTCCGACTTGGGGTTTAGATACGTGATCGTAACTCGCGCGGGGTTGCGTGGTTCCCGCTTGAAAGTTGAAATCGTTTGCTTCTCGATGTCCGCTCGGGAGGCGGGTTGGGATCAGAGGGGCGGACAAGGGCCGCCGTTGTCTTGGCCGGGGCTGTGCTTGGCGGCAGGTGCGGCGCCCTGCTCCGCGGCCAGCCTCCCTCACCCTGGGCCTTTTCCGGAGGGAGAGGGAGCAGGGTTGCGCCCGGTTGCAGGGGAGCGCCCACCCCGGCACCCTGCGGCCAACACACCGCGGAGGACCGTCCTATGCCCACCCTGTTCGACCTGACCGGCCAGGTCGCCCTCATCACCGGCAGCAGCAAGGGCATCGGCCGGGCCATCGCCGAGCGCATGGCCCAGCACGGGGCGCGCGTCGTCGTCAGCTCCCGCAAGGCCGACGCGTGCGAGACCGTGGCCGCCGGCATACGCGCTGCCGGCGGCGAGGCACTGGTGATCCCCTGCAACATCGGGCGCAAGGAGGAGCTGCAGGCCCTAGTGGACCGCACGCTCGACGCCTGGGGCCGGGTGGACGCGCTGGTGTGCAACGCGGCGGTCAACCCGTACTTCGGCCCTGGCGCCGGCATCCCCGACGATGCGTGGGACCGCATCATGGGGAGCAACATACGCAGCAACCATTGGCTCGCCAACATGGTGCTGCCGGGGATGGCGGAGCGTGGGGAGGGGTCGGTGACGGTGGTGTCCTCCATCGCCGGGCTGCGCGGTAGTACCAGCATCGGCGCCTATGGCATCAGCAAGGCGGCGGATATGCAGCTTGTGCGCAACCTGGCGTGCGAGTGGGGGCCGCGCGGGGTGCGGGCCAACTGCATCGTGCCGGGGCTGGTCCGCACGGACTTTGCCCGGGCGCTGTGGGAGGACGCGGAGAACCTGCGCCGGCGCACCCGCGACACGCCGTTGCAGCGGATCGGCGAGCCGGATGAGATCGCTGGGGCCGCGGTGTTCCTGGCCGGGGCGGCGGGGCGGTTCATGACGGGGCAGACGATCGTCATAGATGGCGGGGTGACGGCGGGGTCGCCGGCGGTGGATTGAGGGGCTGGGCATGCGGCACTCTCAGCGACGAGGCGGGATGCCTTGTTATGCGATGGGGAGCCTGAAGCCTTGCAGGCTGCAAGACGGTGACGGGTGGCCTTACCTGCGTCGAGTGGCTGTTGTTCAGCGCCTGCTCAGCAAGCCAGCACACGCATAAATCCCCGTTCAGCATAGGCAATCAGCTTGGAATCCCGCGTGACCAGAGGCAGGCCGAGATGGCGGGCCGTGGCGACCAAGAGCCGGTCAGCCGGGTCCCCATGCAGGTCGCCAAGCAGATAGGACGCGTCAACGGCGATCTCCGGGGTAAGCGCCGCCTCGCGGATGCCCGGCGCGGCCATGAAGCTTGCGAACCATGTCTTGGGATCAGGCAGGAACTGCAGCCCTGGCCGGCTTCCCCGCGGCTTACTGAGCATCCCGACCTCCCATGCAGACACTGGCGACACGAACACGCCCGCCGATAGCGCCGCCGCGACGATGGCAGCCAGGACCGGCGCCGGCAGCGCGTCGCCGTTGGCCAACCAGATCGCCGCGCAGGTGTCGAGCAGCACGGCCCCGCCCACCTCCGTCATGCGTGCAGGCCGCCCCCTTCGGCATCGAGCGGTTCGTCGAGCACGGACGCCGTCAGGTCTACCCCCTCCGGCACCAGGACTGAGCCGCGCAGGAAGCCATGAAGCTCCTGTACCGCCTGTTCGGACGTTGCAGGCGGCATCAGCACGGCGACGATCCTGCCGTGCTTGGTAATCCCCAGGGGTCCGATGCGCCGGGTGCCCACTTGGTCGAGCAGGTCCAGGCACTTCGCCTTGAACTCCGACGCGCTTACCGTTTCCATCATCACCAACCCATATGTGGTCAGATATTATGACCAGTCGCATCTGATTGCCACTCAAGTCCGTCGGATGGCAGAATTCCGCAATGCAGTGCGGTCATCAGCTTCGGCGCCGGCTGCGGCAACCCGTGGCGCCTGCGACCGCATCAGGGACCCGGCCCCTACGCCACCTCGAACACCCGGCGCGCCACCAGCTCGTCCTTCGCATAGGCCCGCAGTTCCACCCGGGCTGGGCCGAGCACTGCCAGGTGCACAGCCGCCCCCTCCGGCCCGGCCGCCACGTCCTGGGACAGCAGGGGGCGGCCGTTGCCCCAGGTGTCCAGCCGGTCCGCGTTCCGCAGGCGGACCCGCAGGCCCTGGCCGCCCAGCAGGTCCACATCAAGCTGCCGCCACGGCAGGGCGAGCAGCAGCCGGGCCGCCGCGGCCATCAGGTCGGGGTCGCCGTGCAGCAGGTCGCGCCGGGTCAGGTCGTGCACGTGGTTCGGCAACACGCCGCGCTCCTCCAGCTCCAGCCCGGCGTTGCGGCCGATGCGCAGGCTGCGCCGCATCGCGACGCGCAGCTCCGCCCCCTGCGGCAGCGGCTGGGGTATGCCGAGCGCCTGCTGCAGGATGGCGTGCGGCCATACGTTGGCGCCGCCCGCGCCGGTGGCGGCGTGCACGCCCAGCACCGGGCCGATCCGGTGGTCCTGGAAGCCGCCGGCGAAGATGTCGGTGGCGCTGTAGCTGAGCGCGCTCGTGAGCAGGACCACGGGGCCGTGGTAGCGCTGGCCCAGGGCGTTGCATGCCTCGGGCGGCGTCATCGGCAGGGCGGCGGAATAGGGGGCGCCGACCTCCAGCGCATGCTGGACGGAGGCCGCCCAGGGCGACAGGTCCGCGACCCGGTCCGGGTTGGACGGTCCCTGGCCCTGGCACAGTGCCAGCACCGCCGGCGTCGCACGCAACTGCATCGGCGCCGGGGTGACCGGGTGCGGCGTCAGCAGTTGCAGGCAGCGCTCCGCCGCATCCACCAGGCCGCCGCCGTTGTCCCGCACGTCCAGGATCAGGCCGCGCGGCGGCAGCCGGGCCAGGAGGCCAGTGAACTCCGCCACGAAGGCGTCGGCGTCGTCGGTCAGGAAGGTGTGGATGCGGAGGTAGCCCAGCTTCGCCCCGCCGGTCCGCAGCGACGCTGCGGCGAAGTTGCGCGGGACGGCGCTCGTGACCTCCGTCCAGCCTGCCGGCAGGGCCGCGGAGGGGAACAGGGCGCGGCGGGCGCGGCGCAGCGCGTCCACCTGCATGTCCAGGCTG
>CAXTDP010000086.1:0-12600 GCA_964242295.1 uncultured Acetobacteraceae bacterium
GGTGCCCGGCATGTCCGTGCTGGAGAACGTGGCGCTCGGCGCGCACCTGCGTGGCCGCGCCGGACCGGTCCGCGCCCTGCTGCGCCTGGACCGCGCCGAGGAAGCCGGGCTGATGGCGGAAGCCCAGCGCCAGATTGCCCGCGTCGGCCTGGCCGCCCACGCGGACCAGCCCGCCGACAGCTTGGCGCTGGGCCAGCAGCGCATCGTCGAGATCGCCCGCGCCCTGTGCCTGGACCCGGTGCTGCTGCTGCTCGACGAGCCGGCGGCCGGCCTGCGCCATGCCGAGAAGGCCGAGCTGGCCGCCCTGCTGCGCCGCCTGCGCGGCGACGGAGTGACGGTGCTGCTGGTCGAGCACGACATGGACTTCGTGATGAACCTGGCGGACCGCCTGGTGGTGATGGAGTTCGGCGCCAAGCTGGCCGAGGGCAAGCCCGCCGCCGTGCGGGCGGACCCGCGGGTGATCGAGGCCTACCTGGGGTCGGTTGCGTGACGGCGTGTGGTGGCGTGCAGGTCCGGACCCCGAGGCTTGTGCATGCCAGCACATATGCTTCCCTTCTCCCTGTCCCTCTGGGAAAGGGCCGGGGTGAGGGGGTCTTGGCTGCGGAGCTATGCCCCGGCAGCCCCGCAGCAACCCAGTCCAGCATGGGCCAGGCCTGCGCTTGCCCGCCCCCTCACCCCAACCCTCTCCCAGAGGGAGAGGGAGCAGGCGTAATTCCCAACGATCAGACGCCACCGTATCGCCGGTTCCCAGCATGACCGTCCTCGACGTTTCAAACCTCAGCGTCTCCTACGGCGGCATCGGCGCCGTGCACGACGTCAGCCTGCAGGTCGGCGCCGGGCAGATCGTCACCGTCATCGGGCCAAACGGTGCCGGCAAGACCACGCTGCTTAACGCCATCATGGGCGTCCACCCCGGCCGCGGCGCCGTATGCTTCGCCGGGCGGGACGTGGCGCGCCTGGGGATCGAGGACCGGGTGCGCGCCGGCATGTGCCTGGTTCCGGAGAAGCGCGAGCTGTTCGGCACCATGACGGTGGAGGACAACCTGCGCCTCGGCGGCTTCCGCCTGCGCGGGTCCGGCGCATCTGCGGCGCGTGCGGCGATGGACGACGTGTATGCCCTGTTCCCCCGCCTGCGGGAGCGGCGGCGGCAGAAGGCCGGCACGCTCAGCGGCGGCGAGCGGCAGATGCTGGCGATGGGCCGCGCGCTGATGGCGCATCCAGACCTGCTGCTGCTCGATGAACCCAGCCTGGGCCTGGCGCCGCTGATCGTGCGCGAGATATTCCGCATCATTGCCGGGCTGCGGAGCCGCGGCTGCGCGATCCTTTTAGTGGAGCAGAACGCCCGCGCTGCGCTGCAGGTGTCCGACTATGCCTATGTGCTGGAAACCGGCCAGGTGGTCCTGCAAGGCCCGAGCGCCGCGCTGGCCGGAGATGCGCGCATCGTTGCCACCTATCTCGGCGCTGGCATGGAGGCGGCTGGCTCCGCCACCGTTGCAGTCCTGCCCACATCGCGGACAGATCGGCAACTCGACGGCGATTCCGGGATGCAACAATTGCTGAAATGAAGCAGAATAGTTCCGAGACCGCCACCTTCCAGGTGCTCTCTTTACCGCTCTCAACCAAGGTGACTTCATGCGCAGTACTCTATTCGCCTTTACCCTGCTGGCCGGCTTGGCCGGCACCGCCGCTGTCACTCCGGCAGATGCGGCGCCGCTCGCCCACGGGCTGTCGCCGTCACTGGCCGCCTTGCTGCCGGCGACGGACCTGTCTGCCCCTACCGTCCTGAATGAGGGCACCGCCACCGTGCAGGAGGTGCAGTATCGCCGCCGCCGCTACTACCGCCGCTATCGCCGCGGCTACCGCCGCTACTAAGTCAAGCCGTCACTGGGTCAACCGGCCCAGACGCCTGCCCCGCTCTGGGCAGGCGGTTCGGCTGGGAGCCGGCGCGCCTAGCGGGTGCCGTCCGCCGGGCGGAACCGCGGCGACGAGCGGGCCTGCGCCATCCCGCGTATCATCGCCTCCAAGTCCTCTTGGACCAGGCCGCGTGACTCAGACTGGGTTTCGTTCAATCCGCTGAAAGCCGATGGGTCCGGCGGGGCGCTCAGCAACTGGCAAGCCGCGCGGTCTCCGGCGGAGCAGTCGGCGGCGACGCGGGTCATGAACTCCGAACGTGGCTCGGTGCAGCCAATCGGTGCTGCGGCCAGCAGGACCGCAACTGCTAGGGCTTTACGCCGGTTCACGACGCACGCCCCAAGCCAGTCCCGGCCAGCAATCCCCACAGAGCCTGCACGTCACCAGCGTCTGGCCAGCAATGCGGTAATTCCGCGCGAACGAGGCTTGCAAGGCTGGCGGTGGCAGAAGGCGTCATGCTGGCAGGTCCCCGTTCAGAGAGCATTCGGCAGATAAGATAGCGCATCTTCTAGCCGCCGGGAATTCGCGGGTCTGCCATGCGCTGCTCCGCCAACCGTTGCTGCACCGCATCGCGCCAGGGTGCGTCCGGCGGGGCGGCCTCCAGGGCCCGGCGGAACAAGGCGGCGCTGCCTTCAGTAACGCCACCTGCGGCCCGCACCGACGCCTCCGCTGCACGCGCAGCGAGGGTCGCGTCGAACCGCGTCTGCAACGCGACTTCCCATGCAGCCGCGGCGGCCGCGTCATTGCCGCGAGCCTCCTCCACGTTGCCCAGCAGGATGTAACCCTGGCGGGCGCGGTCGGTGTTGAGGTCCATGGCAGCCAGGCTTTCGCGCAATTGCCCGATCAATACCGCCTCCTCCGCCGCGCGGCGCTGAGCTTCCAAGGCCGGGCCGGGAGAAGGCAGGTTGGGAACGCCGGCGATCAGGTATAAGCCCAGTGCCAGGAGAGGCACGGCGGCCAGCGTAGCGAACAGCGGCACGCGCGATCCCGGCTGGGCCGGCACCTCCTCGGCATCGCCGGCATGCAGCAAGCGCCGCTGCACCTCCAGCCGCGCCGTCACGTGTTCGGCTGGCAAGATACGGCCCTCGGCGAGGTCGCGGTCCAGGTCGGCAAGCTGCGCGCGGTGCAATGCCAGCGCCGGATCGCGGCCGCCGCGTGCCTCGGCCCGGCGGCGCAGCACCAGAAACAGCGGCGCCAATGCCGCCGCCGCCAGCAGGAGGATCGCCAGCCAGATCATGTGCGGGTCAGGGTATCCAGGCGATGCCGCTCCGCCTCCGTCAGCGGTGCGGGGGGCGCGGGCGCACGGCGCCGGGCTATCAGGGCAAAGCCCAGTCCAGCCAGGACAGCCAACACCGGCGACGCCCAAAGCACCGCCGTGGCAGCGGTGAAGGGCGGCCGCAGTCGCACGAAATCGCCGTAGCGGGCAACCACCCACGAGGTCGCGGCGTCGTCGCTGTCGCCGGCAGCGATGCGGGTGCGGACCTTGGCGCGGAGATCCTTTGCCAAGTCGGCGTTGCTATCCTCAATGCTCTCATTCTGGCACACGAGGCAACGGAGCTGATGCCCAACCTGCTCGGCGCGGGCCTCCAGCGCAGGATCCGGCAGCATCTCCGCCGGATCGCTGACCGCATAGGCCGGGCCGGCAAGCAGCAGGAACACCGCAGCCGCACGAAGAACCATCCCTACTCCCTCTCCCCCTGGGAGAGGGCTGGGGTGAGGGGGTCTGGCGCACCCAAGCGGAAGCAGCCGTCGCAGCGGGGATACCACCCAGGTATGGAGGGCGTGGTGCCTGCCCTCCCCCTCACCCCGACCTTCTCCCGAAGGAAGAGGGAGCAGGTGCCGCATCTCCCTCATGCCAGCCTCGCCAGCGCCGGGCGCAGTCCCTCGGTGACCACCGCTTCCGTCAGCGGCCCGGCAACGTGCCACCGGATGATGCCATCCCTGTCCAGCAGGTAGCTTTCCGGCACGCCATACACCCCAAAATCTATCGCCACGCTTCCGGCATCACGGGCGATGCGGGTGAACGGATTGCCATGCGTTTGCAGGAAGCCCGACGCCGCGCTCACCGTGTCCTTGTAGGCGATCCCCCAAATCGGCAGGCCGGAGCCGGACAGCGTCATCAGCTCGGGATGCTCCACCACGCAAGGCACGCACCAGCTTGCAAAGAAGTTCAGCAGCACCGGACGCCCCTGCGCCTGCAGTTCCGCACTGCCGAAACCCTGTCCCGGCACCTGGCCCGGCAAGTCGAACTGCGGCACCGGGTGCCCGATCAACTGGCTCGGTACATCGTGCGGGTCGAACGTGCCCCGCTTCATCCGGCCCAGCACATTATACATGCCGGCGCCGAACACAGCCGCCACTCCGAAGGGCGCCAGCAGCAGGAGGCGTCGGTTGACCATCTCAGGCCACCGCAGCGCCCGGCGGACGCGCCTTGGCCCGCGCCGGCGCCCCAACCCGGGTGCGCCGGTCCAGCAGCGACAGGCCGCCACCCCCCACCATCACCAGCGCGCCCAGCCAAATCCAGGGTGCCAACAGGTTGTAGTGCAGCCGCAGCACCGCGGCGCCGTCCCGTTCCTCGCCTAGGACAGTGTAAAGATCGGCCAGGCCATTCGTCTCGATGGACGCTTCCGTCGTCGTCATCCGCTGCGTGACGAAGGTGCGGCGGGCGGGCGTCACGGTGGCGACCGGCTCGCCGTTATGGGTGATGGTGACGGTGGCGACGCGCGCGGCGTAGTTCGGGCCGGGCCGGTCGGCGATGCCCTCCAGCCGCCAAACATAGCCGGCAGCCTCGGCGGTCTCGCCGGGGCGCAGCAGGACCACCCGGTCGGATGACAGCGACATGCCCGCCATTCCTGCCACCGTGATGCCCATGCCGGCATGGCCCAGCGCAGTCCCGAACACCTGCCACCGCAGGCCGAGTAGCCTGCCCAGGCTGTCACTGAACGGAATGCGGAACAGCCGCACCCGCTCGACGAGCTCCGCTAGCGCGCCCAGCACCAGCCAGGCAGCAAGGCCGAACGTTGCCGCCGCCAAGCCCCGCGCCGGGCCGAGGTTCGTGACCAGGCCAACCACCAGCGACGCCAGCGCCACCCACCACAGCCGCAGCAGCGCCGGGCCAAGCTGCGCCCGTTTCCAGGCCATCGTGGGCGCCACCGTCATGGCGGCGAACACCGGCAGGGACAGCGGCAGCACGGTGGCGTTGAAGAATGGCGCGCCCACCGAGATCTTGTGGCCGAACACCAGGTCCGCGACGAGCGGCCACAGCGTCCCGGTGATGACCACCGCCGCTACGCTGCACAGCATGACGTTGTTGAACACCAGCGCGCCCTCTCGCGATAGCGGCGCGAACAGCCCGCCAGGCGCCAACGCCGGAGCACGGAACGCGAACAACAGCAGCGAGCCGCCGATCACGACTCCAAGCAGCCCCAGGATGAACACCCCGCGCGTGGGGTCGTTGGCGAAAGAATGGACCGAGTTCAGGATGCCCGACCGCACCAGGAAGGTGCCGGACAGCGACAAGGAGAAGGTCGCGATCGCCAGCAATACCGTCCAAACCTTCAGCGCTTCCCGCTTCTCGACCACGATGGCGGAGTGCAGCAGGGCGGTGCCGGTCAGCCACGGCAGCAGGGATGCGTTCTCAACCGGGTCCCATGCCCAGTAGCCGCCCCAGCCCAGCTCGTAGTACGCCCACCAGGAGCCGAGCGCGATGCCGCCGGTCAGCAGGCACCAGCTCGCCAGCGTCCAGGGCCGCACCCAGCGCCCCCAGGCCGCATCAACCCGCCCCTCCAGCAGCGCTGCGATGGCAAAGGCGAACGGCACGGCAAACCCGACATAGCCGGCGTAAAGGATGGGCGGATGGAAGGCGAGGCCCGGATCCTGCAGCAGCGGGTTCATGTCCCGCCCATCCAGCGGCGCCGGATACAGCCGGGTGAACGGGTTGCTGGCCAGCAGCGCGAACAGCATGAACCCGGCGCTGCTGCCGCCAAGCACCCCGATCACCCGCGCCCGCAGCGCCGATGGCAGCCCGCGCCCGAACAGCGCAACGGCGCCGCCGCACAGCGCCAGGATCAGGGTCCATAGCAGGATGGACCCCTCGTGGTTGCCCCAGGCGCCCGTGACTTTATACAGCAGCGGCTTCAGGGTATGGCTATTCTCGGCCACGTTAAGCACGGAAAAGTCGTCGTTCACGCTGGCCAGGACCAGGCAGCCGAACGAGGCGCAAAGCGCCAGCATCTGCCCGACCGCAATCGCCGGCGCCGCCGCCATCAGCCGCGCGTCGTTGCGGTGCGCCCCCCAAAGCGGCAGCACCGTCTGCGCGAGCGCCAGGGCGCAGGCAAGGGCAAGCGCGAAATGGCCGAGTTCAGGGATCATGGACGTGGTCCTCGGGGCGCTGCGGCCCGCATCATCGTGTCATAAACCGGCCTGCCTGTTCCCTCTGGGAGAGGGCTGGGGTGAGAGGGGTCTTCAAGCGCAAATCTCGCCCAACAATTCCAAGGTCCGACGGAACCAGCGGTTCCCCGCTCCGCAACCCAGCCCCCTCACCCCGGCCCTTTCCCGAAGGAAGAGGAAGCAGACAACCCTCATCCCCCAGCCTTCGCCGTTGCCCCAATCGTGTTCCAAGTCGCGGCTGGCGGCGGCGGCCCCTCCTCCGGGTGCCACTGCCCCGTGCGCTTCAGGGCGTCGGCGACATCCTTCGGCATATAGGTCTCATCGTGCTTTGCCAGCACCTCCTGCGCGCGGAACGTGCCATCCGGCTGCAGGACGCCCAGCGTCACCGCCCCTTGGCCCTCGCGGAACAGGTCCGGCAGGATGCCGACGTACGACACGTCCACTGCAGCCTTGCCATCCGTGATGCGGAACCATGCCGTGGGCTGGCCGCGGTCCTCGTCACGGCGGACGCTGCCCGCCTCCACCAGCCCGCCCAGCCGCAGCGTGCGGCCCGGCGCCGCCACATGGTTCTGCAGGTCCGACGGCGCCACGAAGAACACGATGTTGTCGCTGAACGCGGTCAGTCCCAGCGCCGCGGCCGAGCCAACGCCCAGCCCGCAGGCCAGTACGATCCACAGCCGCCGCTTCTTGCGCGTCATGCTCCAACCCTCGGGTCCACGGCAGCCAAACGGCGCCGTGCCTGGACCAGCCGCCGCCAGGCTGTGATTGCGAACACGGCAGGGACAACCAGGCCCAGCACATAGGTCACAACGATGAAAGGCAGGTGCGTCATGCCCGCTCCGACGCCCGTTCGGCCTGCGCCAGCAACAGCCCGCGTATGCGCCGCTCCATTACCGCGGCACGGGTACGCGCCATCACGATGGCGGCGAAGGTCAGCGTAAACCCGATGGCGCACACCAGCAGCGGCCACAGCATATCGCGCGACATGGTTGGCGCGCCCGTCAACGTGATGCTCGCAGGCTGGTGCAGGGTGTTCCACCAGTCCACGCTGAACTTGATGATCGGCAGGTTCACCACCCCCACCAACGCCAGGATGGCCCCGGCACGATAGCCGCGCACCGGGTCGTCGAACGCCCGCACCAGCGCGATGTGGCCGAGATACAGGAAGAACAGCACCAGCACCGAGGTCAGCCGGGCGTCCCACACCCACCATGCCCCCCACATCGGCTTGCCCCACAGGCTGCCGGTCGCCAGGCACAATGCGGTGAACCCGGCGCCCACCGGCCCGATCTCCACCGCCGCCAGGTCGGCCAAGGGATGCCGCCACACCAGCGCCGCAAAGGATGCCAGCGCCAGGCTCACATACCCGGCAGACGCCAGCCAGGCCGACGGCACGTGCACATACATCATCCGCACTGCATCGCCCTGCTGCCAATCTGCCGGCGCGATGAACAAACCCCATCCCAGCCCGCCAAGGGTCAGCAGCAGCGCCGGCCAGGTCAGCCAAGGCTGCACCCGTGCCGCCAGCCGCAAGAACCGCCCGGGATTGGCGAAGCGGTGCAGGTTGCGCGCGGGACGGGCGGGGTATGCGATGGCGTCCATGCCGGGGAAGATAGCACCGTTTACGGGGAGTTGAAGGCACCCTGGGAAACCTTACTGTGCGGGGCAGCAAGGAGTTGCCGTCATGCTGTTCGCCATCATCTGCTCCGACCGTCCGGCCAGCCTGGACCTGCGGCTGGCAACGCGCCCGGCCCATCTCGCCTACCTGACCACCTACGCCGACCGCATCGTGCAGGGCGGCCCGCTGCTGGACACCGACGGCCGTCCCTGCGGCACGCTGCTGGTCATAGACGTGGAGGACCGCGCGGCGGCGGAGGGCTTCGCCATGACCGACCCTTATGCGAAGGCCGGGCTGTTCGAGAGTACGGTAATCCGCGCCTACCGCACGGTGCTGCGCGACGGCGAGGTTTTGACGTAGTGGCCTACTGGCTGGTGAAATCCGAGCCTGACGCCTTCTCCTGGGAGCAGCACGTGGCCGTGGGCACCGAGCCGTGGACGGGCGTGCGCAACCATTCGGCCAAGCTGCACCTTGCCGCGATGCGGCTGGGCGACCAGGCGCTGTTCTACCACTCCAACATCGGCAAGGCGGCGGTGGGCATCGTCGAGGTCGTGCGCGAAGCCTACCCCGACCCGACGGCGGAGGCCGGCCCCTGGGTTTGCGTGGACCTGCGCGCCGTCGCTCCGCTGCCGCGCCCGGTGCCGCTCGCCGCGATGAGGGCCGAGCCGCTGCTGGCCGAAATGGCCCTGCTGCGCCAATCCCGCCTGTCGGTCAGCCCGGTGTCGGATGCGCATTGGCGGCACGTCATGGGCTTGGCTGGCTGGCCTGGCTGACACAGCCCAAGATGGACGCCCAAGGAGATCAACCGGAATGACCGTCAGCACGACGCGCGCCCTGTGCCGCCTGGACGACATCCCGGACGGCGCCGCCCGCGGCTTCGGCCCGGCGCTGGGCGGCTTCACCGGGCTGTTCGCGGTGCGCCAGGGGGACCAGGCCTTTGTTTACGTCAACTGCTGCCCGCATGTCGGCGCGGGGCTGGACTGGGCGCCGGACCGTTTTCTGACCGCAGACGGCACGGCCATCGTGTGCTCGGTCCACGGGGCGCTGTTCGGGATCGTGGACGGGATGTGCACCGCCGGGCCATGCGTAGGGCAGGGGCTGGAGCGGGTGCCGTCGCAGGTGGTGGACGGAGTGCTGGTGGTGCCGGCGGACGCCGGGCTATAGGCCGGCGTCCTGCGCCGCTTCAGACAACGGTGCGCCCACCACGCCGGACGGCCCGCCTCGGTTGCTGCCATGCTCCGCTTTCACTGGCCCGGCGACAGCAGCCCACGGCGGTTCCTGTGCCCACCACTCCCCAGTCAGCGACGGCACCCCACTGGTGCCAGAACAAGCCGGGCTGTAGCGTCTCGCCCAACCAACATAGCATCGAGGGAACGAATGTCCGACCAAACCTACCCCGTGCTCCCCGCCATCGCCGCCCATGCCCACGTGACGGCCGAGCAGCACCACACCATGACCGAGCAGGCGCATCGGGACCCCGAAGCGTTCTGGATGGAGCAGTCCCGCCGGGTTGCCTGGATCAAGCCGCCCACCCGCGCGAAGCACACGAGCTTCGGGGGCGACGTCAGCATCAAGTGGTATGAGGACGGCGTCATCAACGCCTCGGCCACCTGCCTGGACCGCCACCTGGCCGACCGCCCCGACCAAGTTGCCATCATCTGGGAAGGCGACGACCCTGGCATGCAGCGGCACGTCACCTACCGCGAGCTGCACGCGGAGGTCTGCCGCCTCGCCAACGCGCTCAAGGGCCTGGGCGTCAAGCGCGGCGACCGGGTGACGATCTACCTGCCGATGGTGGTGGAGGCCGCGGTCGCCATGCTGGCCTGCGCCCGCCTTGGTGCGATCCATGCCATCGTGTTCGGCGGCTTCTCCCCGGACAGCCTGGCCAACCGCATCAGGGACTGCGGCAGCACCTTGCTGATCACCGCCGACGAGGGCCGGCGCGGCGGGCGCAAGGTGGCGCTGAAGACCAACGCCGACGAGGCGCTGAAAAGCTGCCCGACCATCCAGCATGTCGTGGTGGTGAAGGTCACCGGCGGCGCCGTCGCCATGCAGGACGGCCGCGACCTGCGCTACGAGGACCTGCTCGCAGGCGCCAGCCCGGAGTGCATGCCCGAGCCGATGGGGGCGGAGGACCCGTTGTTCATCCTTTATACATCGGGCAGCACCGGGCAGCCCAAGGGCGTGCTGCACACCACCGGCGGCTACATAGTCTGGGCCAGCTACACGCACGAGATCGTGTTCGACTACCAGCCCGGCGAGGTTTACTGGTGCACCGCCGACGTCGGCTGGGTCACCGGGCACACCTACATCGTCTATGGACCCCTCGCGAACGGCGCCACCACCCTGATGTTCGAGGGCATCCCCAACTACCCCGACCTCAGCCGGTTCTGGCAGGTGGTGGACAAGCACAAGGTCAACATCTTCTACACCGCGCCCACGGCCATACGCTCCCTGATGGGCGCGGGCGAAGGCCCGGTGAAGGCGACCAGCCGCAAGTCGCTCCGCATCCTTGGCAGCGTCGGCGAGCCGATCAATCCCGAGGCCTGGATGTGGTACTACCGGGTCGTCGGCGACGAGCGCTGCCCCATCGTGGATACCTGGTGGCAGACGGAAACCGGCGGCATCCTGATCTCCCCGTTGCCCGGCGCCGTGCCGGTCAAGCCGGGATCGGCCACCAAGCCGTTGCCGGGCGTGTTCCCGGTTCTGGTGGACGCCGAGGGCAAGGTGCTGGACGGTGCCGTCGAGGGCAACCTATGCATCGCCGATAGCTGGCCCGGCCAGATGCGTACCCTGTACGGCGACCACGACCGCTTCGTGCAAACCTACTTCACCACCTTCCCGGGCATGTACTTCACCGGCGACGGCGCTCGGCGCGACGCGGACGGCTACTACTGGATCACCGGCCGGGTGGACGACGTGATCAACGTCAGCGGCCACCGCATGGGCACCGCCGAGGTCGAAAGCGCGCTGGTCGCCCACCCCAAGGTCGCCGAGGCCGCCGTCGTCGGCTTCCCGCACGACATCAAGGGTCAAGGCATCTACGCCTACGTCACCCTGAACACCGGTGAGGAGCCGACGGAGGCGCTGCGCAAGGAGCTGGTGGCCTGGGTGCGGCGCGAGATCGGCCCCATCGCCTCGCCGGACGTGATCCAGTGGGCGCCGGGGCTGCCGAAGACCCGGTCGGGCAAGATCATGCGCCGCATCCTGCGCAAGATCGCCGCCAATGAGACGGACGGGCTGGGCGACACCAGCACGCTCGCCGACCCGGGCGTGGTGTCGGACCTGGTAGCGACGCGCGCCGTGTGACCGAACGGCGTGCCTGTGCGTTGAGTCCGTTCCTAACCTACGGAGTAACACTATGGACCGACCGCTGGAGATCGCCTTCCACGGCCTGCAAGGCTCACCCGCCCTGGAAGACGACATACGCGCCCACGTCGCCAAGCTGGAGGGGCATTGCAAGGGCCTGGTGTCCTGCCGGGTCACGGTGGAAGCCGGCCCGGGCCGCGGCCAGCCGCATGGCCATGTGAGCGTCCGCATCATGCTGGGCCTGCCGGGCCGCGAACTGGTGGTGACGCACGAGCCGCACCACGAAAAAGAAAACCGCCAGCACTCCGACGCCTACTCCGCAGTACGCGACGCCTTCCGCGTGGCGGAACGCCAGGTGCAAGCCGTAAAAACCTAAACCCCTCCCTGTTTCCCCCTTCCTCCGGCCTTGGGCCGCGAAGCGGACCAAGCCTGGGGTGAGCAGGAAGCACCCTCGCCAATTCCGCATCATCCGTCCTAAGTTGCGTGCTGCCGCAACCCTGGGGACGCCGATGGATTTCCTCTGCTACCTCCACGCCGGCTGGGACCCGCTGGTGCGCCCGGCGGAGTCCACCCGCCCCTGGATGGACGCGACGCCGGAGTCCTTCGCCTATCGGTGCCTGCCGTTGAACATTGCCAATGCGCATGGCTGGGAGATCCTCAGCCCCTGCGACGCCGAGGCAGTGTGGACCGGGCAGACCGGCGCCAATAGCGTGATCGTGCGCAACGCGCCAGGCACGGCGAAGCACAACCAGGCGGTGTCCCTGTTCGGGCAGGGGACGGTGACGTTCCATATCCAGGCGCTGTTCCGCACACCGCCGGGCTGGGACCTGTTCATCACCGGGTCGCCCAACCGGCCGAAGGACGGGATCATGCCGCTGTCCGGCGTCGTGGAAACCGACTGGTCCCCATATTCCTTCACCATGAACTGGAAGTTCACCCGCCGGAACCACCGCGTGCGGTTCCAACGCGGGGAACCCATCTGCTTCGTCTTCCCGGTTCAGCGCGGCGCCCTGGAACGCATGGACCCCAAGGTCGTGGATCTGGAGGACAACCCGGCGCTGCACGAGGACTTCAAAGCCTGGAGCCGGTCGCGCGACGAGTTCCAGGCCAATGTCGGCCAAGCGCGCAGCCCAACGGAGCGGTGGCAGAAGCGGTATTACCGCGGCGTCGGCATGGCGGACGAGAAGCCGGTGGCGGACCACCGCACACGGCTGCGCTTGAAGCCCTTTGCCGCCGGGGAACCGTCGCCGCCAGCGCCCACGATGACGTTCGATGAGGCCGGGCTGGAACGGATCGTTGGCGCAGCGGCGGCGGCGGCGCGGGAGGGCGCCACGGCGGCGGAGCTTTCGGTGGCGCTGGCCGGGGCCGGGGTG
>CAXTDP010000087.1:0-12566 GCA_964242295.1 uncultured Acetobacteraceae bacterium
CAGCGCCAGGGCCGCCGCGAACCCGGCCGCCGTGGCGCAGGCGGCGGCAGCCGCGGCCACGAGCAGGCTGACGCGGAAAGCGTCGGTGAACTCCGGATGTTCGGTCAGCGCCGCATACCATCGCAACGTCGCGTGCTCGAACGGGCTGGGGAAGCTGGTGGCGGAGTTGATGGAGTCCACCGCCACCACGCCGGCCGGGCCGATTAGGAACAGCAGCAGCACGCCCAGGTAGAGCCGTCCTACTGCCCTCACGCGCGCACCGCCCGCGCAGCACCAACCGTCAGCGTCCCGATCACCGCCGTCATCAGCAGCAGCAGCACGGTGGCCGCCGCCGCGGCCAACTGCCCGTTGAAGGTTGCCAGCACGAATTGCGAGATCAGCGTGGTGAGGGTGAGGTCCGCGGGGCCACCGAGGTAGTGCGGCGCCACGAAGCTGCTCATGGACAGCGAGAAGGCGATCACCGCCGCCGAGACCAGGCCCGGCAGAGCCAGCGGGAACACCACCAGGCGGAGCCGCGCCACCGGCCCGGCGCCCAGCGACCGTGCAGCCTCCAGCAAGGGCTGCGGCACGCTCCGCACCACGCTGGCCAGAGACAGCACGACGAAGGGCAGCACGAAGTGCACGACGCCAATCAGGATGCCGGTCTCGGACCCCAGCCATCGCACCCGTTCGATCACGCCCCAGCGCACCAGCGGGCCGAGGATGGGGCCGCCATTGGACAACAGGATCATCCAGCCCAGCACCACAACCAGCGGCCCGGCCAGCACCGGCAGCGTCATCAGCAGCGACAGCGTGGCGGCGGTGCGCTCGGTTTCCCCACGCAGGGCGAGGGCTGCGGGGTAGCCCAATAGGAGAGCGATAACCGTGCTTTCCGCGGCTAGCCTGAAGGTGCGCGTCACCACGCCGAGATAGTATGCCCGTCCCGCAAGGTAGGTGTAGTTGCCGAGGCTATGGCCCTCGAAGCGGACAAGGGCGTTCGGTTCCAGGCTGAGCCAGACCGTGGCGCAGAGCGGCAGCACCAGGAACAGCAGCAGGAGCAGGGCGGACGGGAGCAGCAGCAGACCAGCGAAGGACCGCCTGGGTCCCGCCACGACCGGCCCAGCCACTACCGCGCTTGCCAGGCCGGCACCACCTCCGTGGTCATCCGCTCAGTCCAGGCCGGACGGTTGTCGAGGCAGAAGACCGGGTCGAAGAAGCGGACCCGCTTCAGCTTGTCCTCGCCATAGGACATCTTAGCGGCGACATCTGCGGCGATCTGCGTCTTTTTGTTGGTGGGACCCTGGAAGGTCTTCACCGCGAAGGTTTCCTGCACCTTCGGGTCGATGATCAGGTTCATGAATGCCTGGGCGATCTCGCGGTTCTTGGTGCCTGCCACCATCGCGACCAGCTCCGGCGAGCCAATAGCCCCCTCGGTGGGGAACACGTAGTCCACTGGATAGCCCTGCATCTTCATGGCTTCCAGGTAGTAGTCGAACTCCGTCGCCGCCGCCGTGTCACCGGTTTTCAGCATCGGCGCCCAGTCGGTCCAGAAGAAGGTCAGCTTGTTGGGGCGCAACTGAGCCAGCTTGGCGAAGCCGGGATCGACGTTCGTCACGCTGCCGCCCGCGAGTTCCGCCGCCAGGATCACCAGGGCGGGCATCTGGCTGTGCCCGGCCGCCGCGAAGGCGAGCTTGCCCTGGAACTCCGGACGCCACAGGTCGCCCCAGCTGGTGGGAGCCGCCTTCACTGTGCCCGGATTGTAGGCGAGCGCGTAGGAGATCATCGTGTAGGGCACGCCCGCGATCTGCCCTGCCGGGGCCTTTACCGTAACGGCCCACCCATGCACATCCGCGAAGTTCGGTATTGCGGCCTCGTCCGCCGGCTGCAGCACGCCGGCGCGCAGGCCACCCACCACCGACTCGTCCGTGCCGAAGAACACGTCGGCGGACTGGTTGCCCTTCTGCGCCAGCAGCTTGTTGTAGCGCGCGCCCTGCCCCCCGATGTCGAATGCCAGCTTGGCGCCGGTCAGCTTCTCGAACTCGGGGCCGACGTAGTCCCGGATGCCGTCCGAGGTAATGCCACCCCAGGTGGATACGGTCAGCGTGGCGCCCTTCCCGATGGCAGGAGCTGGCTGGGCCCGCGCCGAACGCGATGCGCCCAACACGGAAGCGCCGGCACCGCCGAGCATACCAAGGGCCGAGCGCCGCGTGAGGATGGGGATAGCGATCATGGGGCTGGTATCCTATGCGGGTCGAAAGCAGGCAATGGCTTCCCTGCGATGGAAGCAATAATGCTGCCATGGGGGGCTGCCGGGCCTTGCCGGTCATCGGGGAGGACCTCTGGCTTACTATGGTCGGTGACAGAGTGCCGCTGCTGACTGTCAGATAGCTGCGGCCAACGTCAGCTTGCGGCCGGTTGCTGACGGGATGGCGACATTGATCGAGAAACGGTGCCCATCAACGGGCCTCGCCCGAGAAGCCTGCGGTCAGCTCGGCGACCCGGCGCAGCGCCTGCAGCGGCAGCGGTCCTTTCAGCACCGCCGCCAGGGCCGCCTCGAACTCGTCCACGCTCGCCATGCCGACCAGCACCGTTCCCATCGCGGGGTGAGTGATGGCAAAGCGTATGGCGGCTTCCGGCAGCGAGGCCGCAAAGCCCTCGGTGACCAGCGGCAGCAGCCGCGATGCTCGCCCCAGGTCGGTGTTGTAGGACAGCGCCGAGCCGATCGGGCCAGGTGCGGGACTGGCGATGGGATGGCGCCGGGCCGAGCCGCTCAGGGCGCCCCCAGCCAGCACGCGGATGCCGACGACGCCGACGCGGGCCTGGCGCGCATGCTCGAACAGCTCATGGTAGTCCTGTGCCGGGTATCGGTCCGGCAGGGCGCTCCCGGCCGAAGGGTTCAGCATATTGTAGACGATCTGGGCGCTGCCGAACGCCCCGGCGTCAATGACCCGCAGCAGCGCCGCGGTCTCGCCAACGGCGGTGAACCCGGGCAGCCGCAGCTTGCCGGCGGCGCGCAGCGCCTGGAAGGCGGGCGCCACCTCCTCCAGCACCTGGCGCACGCTCAGGCTGTCGCCGCCTCCGTCCAGGGTGATGGCGTTGTGCAGGTGGAAGATGTCCACGCAGTCCCGCTGCAAGCGGCGCAGGCTGCCGTCGAGCGATGCCGCCACCGCCGCCGCGATCTGCCCGAACTCGGCCGGGCGCAGGCGCACCTTGGTGCCGACGAGGGCGTCCTTCGCCCCGAGCCTGCCCAGGATGCCGCCCAGATGCCGTTCCGAAGCGCCGTCCCCATACTGGACGGCGGTGTCGAAGTAGTTGATGCCCGCCTCCAGCGCGCGGGCGACGGCACGCTCCTGGTCCGCTTGCGTGCCGCGCACCATCAGCCCGCCCACGGCCCCGCACCCGAAGCCGAACAGCGAGACGGGCGTGGCGTCCGGGCCGAAGGGGCGCGTTTCGATGGGCATGGCCTGCTCCTGCTGTCTGCCGGGGACTGTAGCACGGGGCATCGGCGATGTGGCGCAGCAGCCGGGCGACCCGCTGGCCGTTACCGTCGGTTCGGACGATCTTCATACGGGAGGCTTAGCCCGAGACGATGGCGAATTCGCCTCCCCTGACGGTGGGCTGCTTGTTGGGAACGGTGAGCAGGGGCGGCATTGACCGCATCATTGACCGGCGGGGCGGCCACGCTGCCAACTAGGGCTTGCCGCCCGTCCGGCAGCACGACACCGCCGGATCTGCTCCTGGAGGTCCGCAGCCTGATCCGGATCGTCAGAGTGACGCCGTGCTCGCCGACGCTGTGAAGACCCGCCCCGGGCGGCGCGATCATCTCGGCCTCCCAGAACGGGAGCGATTCTCGATCAGGGACACCTCGCGATCTTCGCCCCAACCTGCCAATCTTCTCCCGGACGCGACGGGGAGCGTGCCAACGGACTGAGACGGGGTGCGCATGCGGGTTCTGATCCTGGGCGGGGGCGTCGTCGGCGCCTCCATTGCCTACCACCTTTCTACCAGGGGCGCCGACGTCGTGGTCATCGAGCGCAACGCTGTCGCGTGCGCAGCGTCCGGCAAGTCGGGCGGGTTCCTGGCCCAGGACTGGTGCGACGGCACCCCCCTCATGGCCCTCGCGCGCCGGAGCTTCGCGCTGCATGCCGAGTTCGCGGAGAAGCTGGGCGGCGATTGGGGCTACCGCGGGATGACGACTTACGGCGGCACCATGGGCCGGTCCCGGCCCCGGTTGCCGCACGGTGCGGGACCCGGGTGGGTTTCGCCGGACGTCGCGATCACCGGCCAGCTCGGATCGGCCGGCACGACGGCCCAGGTTCAACCCGGCGCCTTCACCGGCGCGATGATGCACGCCGCGCAGGAGCGGGGCGCTGCGCTGCGGATTGGCCGGGCTACGGGGCTGCTGCGCCGCGACGGGGACGTGGTCGGCGTGCAGCTCGAGGGTGATGCGCTGGACGGCGATGCCGTCGTGATCGCGATGGGCCCATGGTCGGTGCTCGCGGCGCAATGGCTGCCGTTGCCGCCGGTCTACGGCTTGAAGGGGCACAGCCTCGTGTTCGAGACCGGGGCGGCGCTCCCGCCAGAGGCCCTGTTCCTCGAATACGCCGAGTCCGCCGGCTCGATGCTCTCGCCGGAGGTCTTCCCGCGCGCAGACGGGACCACCTACGTGTGCGGGATCTCGAGCCAGTCGCCCCTCCCGATCAATCCCGCCCTCGTTGTCCCCGACGAGGGCGCGATCAGCCGGCTGACGACGCTGTGCGCCCGGACGTCGCCAGTCCTGGCCCGGTCTCCCATTCTCGCAAGCCAGGCCTGCTATCGGCCCGTGACGGGGGATGGATTGCCGCTGATCGGAGCCGTTCCGGGCGCCCGCGGCGCCTACGTGGCGACGGGCCACGGGGTCTGGGGCATCCTCAACGCCCCCGCGACCGGAGAGGCAGTGGCCGAGCTGATCCTGGACGGGGCGGCGAAGGCGGTCGATCTTTCACCTTTCGATCCCGCTCGCCTCGCAGCCCTCGATCCCGGGTGCGTCGCCATCACCCGCAGGCTCCACGGTTGACGGGCATCATTGCCATCTGGAAGCAAAAGGAAGGACCAGGCCGTATGAGAGTGACATTCTACGCGCATGCCAGCTTCCGGCTGGAAACGCCCGAGGTAAGCGTCGTTACCGACCCATACACCCCCGGGGTGTCCGGTTTCGAGCCGATCGAGGAGCCGGCAGACCTTGTCATCATGAGCTCGGCGACCGACCGGTTCCACTCCGACCCGAGCCACGTTCGTGGTCAGCCGACGGTGGTGAACGCACTCCTGGATGTTCCGCCGGACGGGCTCACCGCGTGCGGCATACCGATCCGCGCCTTTCCCACCAGCGAAAGCCTGACCTTCGACTTCGGGCGTGATCCCGACGCCAACGCGATGTATCTCCTGACCGTGGGCGGCGTGCGGGTGCTGCATATGGGCGACGTCGGCAACGCGATCGCACCCGCGGTGCTGGAAACCCTCGCCGGACAGGTAGACGTGCTGCTGGCCCTGACCGGTGCCCACGCGACGATCGCCCTCGACGACCTCGACCGGGCGATTGCGGCCGTTGCGCCGCGCATCGTCATCCCGATGCACTACTGGCATCCGCGCGGTGTGCTCAGGATCGAGCCCATAGACCGATTTCTGCAGCGATACCCCAAGGAGATGATCACCTGCCTCGACGGTCCGTCACTGACGATCAACCCCGACCATCTACCCGAGGCACGCCAGATCATCGTGTTGGACCAGGCACGCTAGGCATGGTCGAGCTGCGTTGCCAACGCCACTTTGCTCTGGACGGCAGTTTGGCGCCCAGCCACGTCGTTCCAGGCTTATTGCGGGGAACGCAAGAGCGGACGTCGGCTCAGATGCTGCCGCGCAACTGACCCCGAATCGCGTAGCCTGCTGCCAGGCCGCCACGAGTTGACGGGCTGCAGCCTCGGCCGTGTTCTCTGGTCGTGTGCTGAATGCGTTCGATCTTTGCGGCCGTGCTCGCCAACCATGCTGCTTGATGGAAGAATGGCATGCGGGACGTTGTGGGCTCTGCTGACCGCCGCCTGCCAGGCCAGATTCGAAGTCGACCGGACGTGCATCTCTCCCCAAAATCGCTCACGGATGGCACGACGCCCGGTCAGCCAATCCGCGCCGGGTTGCGGACGTCGGCAACGTGATGATGAGGGCCATCGGCCTCGCGACGCCCATGGGGCAAGCCTTGGCAGCGCGACGCACGCACGGCCCCGCCCGCATGAGCAGCTCGCCGTTGGCATGACTTCGTTCCCGCCAAGCGAGCACCCCTACATTGACCCGTTGGTCGTAAAAAGCTGGTTGCTCGGCTTCGCCAGCCGCCAAGTCACGACGTTCACGCCGGACTGGCAGAACGTCTGCTCGATGTGCACGGAGGTGCCGAGCCTGGACAATGGCCGGGTGAGGATGGAAACGCAGCCGGACGGGACCTCGGGCCTGGCCGTGCGCTGCCTTTTCCCCTCAGCGCCGCGTCACCCCGGACTGGGTCACGCCACCTGCTTTACCCCAAGGCTTCCAGCCACGCGGCGCCGCTGCGGCCTGAGCGCCATGCAGCGACATCCATCGCCACCATCAAACGCCGCCTCGCAAGCGTCCCCGTCAGCACGCTGCCGCAATGCCCATGTTGCCTGAAAGCCCAGCAACATAGCCGAGCCGAGAATATGACACAGTAAAGCTATGTGAATGCGGGCGAGACTGCTCCTCGCGACATCATCGTAGGCGGTCATAACGAGCGTCGCCTTTATCGGCCTGCCGCATCCTTCTGGGTAGATTCCGATGGTCGCCCGTCAGAGCATAAGCGTCGTAACCTTGCTTCCTAGTCGCGGCGTATGGCGATCCGCTTCTGGCCGCCTCTGTCGCTGAGCGGCCGACTGGGTCGGCGGCGGCATGCACCGGCTGTTCACTGGAACCGACATCCACGTCGGCGGCGGGCTGAAACTCTGGCGCGCCCCAACCAGCCGCCGAGAATGCTGCCGTCTCAACTGGTCCGGAGGGTTCTCAGCCTGCAAGCCGATTCATCTGCCCGTGCCTGCACAGCCTCGAAAGGCCGGCTCATGACCAACTTCAAACCGACCGAACTGGACGCCCGGAAGCAATCCGCCGGGTCCAGAGCCCTGCCAGCCGGACCGCTCGGCGATTGCGGGCCGATTGGACGCCACAACGCGCTGCAGGCTGCTGGCGGCGCCGGACAGGCCGTACTTGGCGTTGGGACGCCACCGAACACGAGACGTGAAGTGAACGGCTTCGCTGGACGAGCGCCAAGCCTAAGGAAGCAAACCCGTCAATCCGTAAGCTTCGATGACTTTGTCGTATATGGAAACGTCCTCGAACCCGCGAGCAACCAGTTGGGCTCCCTCGATACCCGAATAGATCGCCAGGGCATGGCGCTCAAGCGCCTCCGCAGTAGCCCGCGGCTTTTTCCGGCGAGACAAGACCTCGGCCAACCATCGCACGTTCATCTTGGAGAACTCGACCACCGCGGCCCGGACTTCGGTCGGCAGTTCCTTATGTTCGGCGGCCATGATCCCGCCAAGGCACATGCGGTTGTCATTCAGCAGTGTCGTGCGGAAAACGTCGATGTAGCGCCGGATGCATTCGGCAGGGTCAAGCGCGTCCGCGATCAGGCTGTCGAGATACTCCTTGAAATCCGCCGTATACTGCGCCGCGACCGCCGCGCCGAGATCGCCCTTGCTCGGGAAATAGTGGTGGATGCTGGCGCTCTTGATACCGACGTCCTTCGCCAAGTCCCGAAAGCTCAACCCGTTGTAGCCGCGGTCCTGCACCGTGGCACGGGCCATGCTCATGATCTTCTGCTTCGTGTCGCTCATCGTCGCTATCCGGCCTATCCTACCTGACGTCAGATAGTCCTTGACTCCCCGAAACGGAAGACATAGCCAGCCGTCACCAAACAGACCTACCTGCCGTCAGGTAGCCATCAAGGACACAGCTCATGGACATGCAGACCAGCCAGACCGGCTCCATCCACTATATGGCCGCGACGGCGTTGGCGGGCCTCATTCGCACCAAGCAGCTATCGTCGCGCGACGTCGTGCAGGCTCATCTGGACCGCATCGCGGCGGTCAACCCGAAGATCAACGCCGTCGTCACCCTGATGGCCGAGGACGCGCTCAAGGGCGCTGACGCTGCCGACCAGGCCGTCGCCGCCGGCGCGGCTCTTGGCCCGCTGCATGGCGTGCCGTTCTCCATTAAGGACGCGCTCGACACCGCGGGCGTCCTGACCCAACGCGGCTCCAAGCTGTTCGCCGGCAACATCCCGGACAAGGACGCGACCGCTGTCGCGCGGTTCAAGGCGGCGGGCGGTATTCCCCTCATGAAGACCAACCTGCCCGAGTTCTCCGGCTGGACCGAAAGCGACAACCGCGTCACGGGTCGCAGCAACAACCCGTGGAACCTGGATCGCACGCCCGGCGGCTCGTCCGGCGGAGAGTCGGCAGCGATTGCGGCCGGCCTGTCGCCGATCGGCATTGGCAGCGACGTGATGATCTCCGTCCGAGGCCCGGCAGCCTTCACAGGCATCGCCGCCCTCAAGGCCACCCATGGCCGGGTGCCCTACACCGGACACTACCCGGCCAACATCTCCCATTGGTGGCATGTCGGCGCGATGGCCCGCACAGTCGGCGACGTCGCGCTCGGCTACTCGATCCTGCAAGGCCCGGACGGCAAGGACGGCTACGCCATTCACGCCCGCGATGCGAAGCCCGGCGATAGCAGGTTCCCCGGTCAGCCGGTCCGGGTCGGCTGGGTCTCCGATACCGCCTTCGGCCCTGTCGATCCCGAGATCACCGCGGCCGTGACCGCGGCAGCGGCGCGGCTCGCCGACATGGGATGCCTCGTCGAAGAAGTGACACTTCCGTTCCTCGGCGACCCATTCGGCACGATGGCGACGCTTGTTTACGGCGAGATCGTTCCCCTGATCAAAGCCCTCTCCGCCGGCCGGGAAGACCAGCTCCATGCAGTCGGTGCCGGGATGATCGCGATGTCCGATCCGTCCTTCGCCGACTTTGCTGCCGCGCATGCCAAGGTCGAGGCGCTCCGCGCCGCCTTCGCCGGCTATTTCCAGCAGTTCGACGTGCTGCTCTGCCCGGTCAACCCGATGACGGCAACGCCGCACGGAGCCCAGCAGGTCGTCGTCAACGGGCAGACCGTCCCCTGGACGCACGTCATGAGCGCCACCTGCCCGTTCAACATGACCGGTCTGCCGGCGCTCTCCGTGCCGTACGCCTTCAGCTCCGAGCATCTGCCGATCAACATCCAGCTCGTCTCCAAGTGGCTGGATGAGGAAACGATCCTGCGGCTGGGCACCCTTCTCGAGCGCAAGGGCGGCCTGGGTGACCGTCACCCCAACATCTGACCCTCGACGGGCGCCTGCGAGCCTACGATCCCCCGTGAGCGCCAACCCCGGCGCGCCAGCCCGGTCTTGATGGCTACCTTCAACGAACGAGACGAAAGCACCCTGAAGTTGCCCTGCCCTGGCGGTTCGTCCGCAGATGGGGTGGACAGCCCCGCAGGGAAAGGGCGCTGTCGCATACGGGCCGGGATCGAGAGCACGCCGCTGCAAGGCGTGCGCGCGTTCGGCATGCGCCGGAGCCGCTGCACTGGCACGGCCACCGCGATGAATGTCTCGTGGATGGTGAACTGGCTGGACGGACGGCCGCGGGCCAAAACACGCGTGACGCGCTTCGCAATCCTGGTACAGGCCGCCTGACTTCGCCGACAGTGTTTCCATGGCGTTGGCCTCCCGCTCGGCCCCAGGCCGGGCGAAGTAGCGGCGGGCGGCGTCGAACACGGCATCAACGACCGGCTGAGGCACGCCGTGTTGGGCGGCGTAGAAGAAGCCAGTGCCGAGGCACGCGGCCCGCAGGTCGGCCGCGAACCCGGCCATGTCGGTGTTCATGCGGCGCAGGTCCGGCAGGCACCTCCGCCTGCGTGGCGAGCCGGGGAGCGTCGGGCAGCGCGGCTGGGATTTGGGAGCCGTCCATCGTCATCTCTCCTGCAAGCCGGTCTCCTGCAAACCGGCGGTCAGGAGCCGGTCACGCGGTCGCTTGTCGCCTGCATCCAGGCACAAACGTCCTGTAGCCTGGCATCAGTGGCACATTGCCTCTTTCCCCCAAGCCTGATCCCGTGCAACCGTACGACCGACCAGACGGTGCACGGCTTGCCAGCCAGGCTCGGCCGTACCGCCTCAAGTATGTCGGCCCAGCGGTTGAGCGTGACGTGCCAGCAGACCCGGGCCAGCGCCGGCGGTTGAAAACGATCGTTGATACCGACATCGTCGGCTGGGGAGAGTGAAATCGACACCATCATCAAAGACGGTTGCGCCATGCTCCCCGATGGCGACCCGCACCAGCCTCCCGCGTGCGACATCCTGGTCCGGGATGGCCGCATTCTCCAGGTCAATGCACCGGGCGAGCCAATCCCGGACGGGGCACGGGTGATCAATGCCGCGGGAAGGCTCGTATTGCCGGGCTTCGTCAATGCGCATTACCACTCCTACGACGTGCTGCAGAAAGGCCTGCTGGAGGACATGCCGTTCGACGTGTGGGCGCTGCACTCGCAGCCGGCCTATCTCGGACCGCGCAGCGCGCGGGAGGTCCGGCTCCGCACGCTGATCGGGGCGGTTGACTGCATCCGCCACGGCATCACCACGGTGCAGGACATGAACTCGCTGGTGCCGATGGACGAGGCCACGCTCGACACGGTGCTGGCCGCCTATGCGGACAGCGGGCTGCGGGTCGTGTTCTCGGCCGCGGTGCGTGACATGGCGGCGCTCGACATTGCACCCTTCCTGCCCCACGAGGCGCCCGAGCCGGTGCAGGCGCTGGTCCGCGGCGTCCCGGCCGATGCGCGCGCCCAACTCGACTTCTTGGAAGCGCAGATCCGCCGCATCAATCCATTGCCGCCGCGGTTGCTCTGGGCGCTCAGCCCGTCTGGCCCGCAGCGGTCGAGCCGCGCCCTGCTCGAAGGCGTCGCCACGCTATCGGAGCGTTACCGTCTGCCGGTGCTTACCCACGTCTATGAGACGATGGCGCAGGCGGCCAAGGCACGCTCGATCTACGGTGCGCAAGGCGGCTCCATGCTGCGCTGGCTGGACGAGGTCGGGCTGCTCAACGAGCGGCTGACGATCGCGCACGGGGTGTGGCTGACGGACGAGGAGATCGGGATGCTGGGCCGCGCCGGGGCCGGGCTCGCGCACAACCCGGCAAGCAACCTCAAGCTCAAAAGCGGCGTCGCGCCGATGCGCCGCATCATAGATGCCGGCGTGAATATTGCACTGGGCTGCGACAACTGCAGTTGCGGGGACTGTCAGAGCATGTTTTCGGCGATGAAGCTGCTGTGCCTGCTGGCAGCCGGGGCGGACCCAAGCCCGACCGGTGTGCACGCGACGGCCGCCCTCGCCGCAGCCACGACCGGCGGCGCGAAGGCGGTGGGCCTCGCCGGCGAGGTCGGCGCCATCGCACCCGGGTATCGGGCGGACCTGGTTTTCCTCGACCTCGACGACATCGCCTACGTCCCGTTCAACAGCGCGGTGCGTCAGTTGGTTTACGCCGAAGCCGGCCGCGGCGTGCGAAGCGTGATGATCGAGGGCGAGATGGTGCTGGAGGACGGACGCATGACGACCATAGACGAGGCGGCGCTGCGGGCCGAGGCGGCAGCCGTGATGCCAGGCTTCCGACGCGACTATGCGGCGCAGGCGGCGCGCGCCGACGAGGCGACGCCCTGGCTGCTGGAGGCGAACCGGCGGGTGGCGGCGCATCCGCTGGGCCTCGACCGGTTCATCCCGCGATGAGCGCCGCGCTGGGCGCCCTGGTGGCGACGCGCCCCTTCCATCTCGACGTGCTGGAGATGCCGCGCCTCGGCTCCGGCTGTCACGGCTTCATCACCCGGCTGCAAGCCCACGGCATCGCATTCCGCAAGTTCATCGTGCCGGGCACGCTGCCGGGGCAGTTGTTCGCCTATGGCCCGGGCGGCGTGCAGATCGAGCCGACCTTCGACTCCCGGCGCGAGGATGGGCCTTTGCCGGGCTGCGCCTACATGGCCGGGGAGAGTTTCGTCGTCTCCCGCTGAACTGCTGCGGCTGGACGCGCCTGGCATCGCCCGGGCGGTGCAGAACGGCGCGGCCGATCCCGTAGATGTCGTGGATGCATTCCTGGCGCAGATCCGGCGCGAGAACCCATCGGTGAACGCCCTGGTGGACCACGATGAGGCCGCGCCGCGCGCCGAGGCCACCTCGGTGCGGGCGCGTCTGCAAGCGGGTGAGGCGTTGCCCATGGCCGGCGTCCCGGTTGTGGTGAAGGATTCGATCTGGGTCGCGGGGCGGCGCATCACCCAAGGCTCGCCGCTGTTCCGCGACTTCCGGCCCGATCGCGACGCCCTGCCGGTTGAGCGCCTGCGGCATGCCGGGGCAGTGGTGATCGGCATCGGCAACATGCCGGAGTTCGGCGCCAAGGAGATCACCGACAACCGCCTGTATGGCCGTACCGTGAACCCGCGCGATCTCACGCGCACGCCGGGCGGCTCCTCGGGCG
>CAXTDP010000088.1:0-12531 GCA_964242295.1 uncultured Acetobacteraceae bacterium
GGTCCTGGCCGGGCCTGACCCAGGCGGACATCGCAACCCGCGTCAGCCAGGCGCTCCGCCACTGCCGCGCCCGCGTCGCCGCCGACCGTCAGCGGCCGCCTCGGCGTCGGCAACCCGTCCAGCGCAACGGAGCGGACCTCGCCACCGCAGTCCAGGAACACCCGACCCCGGCGCGTGTCCACCGCCGCCCAATGCAGACGGCCATCAACCGGGTCATCGAGGGCTTCGCCGATCGTCACGCCGGCCACCGGCACTCCGGCAGCGGCGCCGATTCCATGCGCGAGGGACAGGGCGGCTCGCAGCCCTGTGAAGCTGCCCGGCCCAATCGTCACCGCCACCACGGACAAAGCCGCCGCCTCGATGCCAGCGTCCGCCAGCACCGCCGCAGCCATGGCCGGCAACGCCGCGGCATGGCCGCGAGCGCCGTCCAAGTGGCGCTCGGCCACTACGGTGCCATCCCTGACGATGCCAGCCGAACAACCCGGCAGCGCCGCGTCAAGCGTGAGAACGATCATCGCTGCAATGGCCGGTATGCCTCGCCGAGCTCAGATTGCGGAAGGCAGGGATGCGGCTGGAGCGACCCACACACCCCCGTTGACTAGTATATTGCCCCGCCCGACCCAGGCTCGCCGAAACCCGTTTTCGCCAACCTGGCTGTCTCTCGAACTACCCTGCCTTGGCGCCGCATCCACAGATGCGTCAGGAGCGGCGCCAGCCGGCAAGACTTACGCCTCGACCTGCTCAACCGCCTGCACTTCCGGGACGTAGTGCCGCAGCATGTTCTCGATGCCGTGCTTCAACGTGGCGCTGCTGCTCGGGCAGCCGCTGCACGCGCCCTGCATATGCAGGCGCACGATGCCATCGCGGTAACCGCGGAACACGATGTCGCCGCCATCGCCGGCAACGGCCGGGCGGACGCGAGTGTCCAGCAGTTCCTTGATCTGCTCGACAATCTCCTGGTCTTCCGGCAGCGTATCCTCGGCCACGTCGTCGCCCACGCCTTCGATCACCGGCCGGCCGGCGACGAAGTGCTCCATAACTGCGCCAAGCACCTGCGGGCGCAAGGCCTGCCAGTCCGCCAGGTCAGACTTGGTGACGGTGACGAAATCGCCGCCCAGGAACACCCGCGCAACGCCTGGGAGTGCAAACAGGGCGGTCGCCAGCGGGCTGCGCGCTGCAAGATCCGGCCCGGCGAAGTCCGCGGTCCCTGCCCCCATCACATCCCGCCCCGGCAGGAACTTCAGGGTTGCGGGGTTCGGCGTGCCTTCGGTTTCGATGAACATGGATACCACCTACGGGAAGCGGACCGGGCTGGTCCGGTTGGCGCACATTTGAGCAGGGTGAGGCATCCGCGCAAGGCCGCCGCGCGCGGAGCAGCCAACGTCCCGGCCTGGACGCCTGCACTGCTCGCGCGGTTGCACCTTTCCGCGGCGCCGCAGGCCGCGGCCGCGGGATGCGCATCGTTCCCGCGGCGTCGCCGTGCTATCTGCGGCCCATGACCCTGACACGCCGCCGGCTGCTCGCTTCCTCCCTGCTTGCGGCAGGGACCTTGCCGCTGACCCGCGTTGCCCACGGCCAGCCGGCGCATCGCCTGACGGTCCTGCATATGAACGACTTCCATTCGCGGCACGAGGCGGTGGACGGACGCGCGCTGACCTGCAACGCCGAGCGCCCGGACTGCTTCGGCGGCAGCGCCCGCCTGGCGGCGGCGATCCGGGCGCAGCGGGCCACCGCGGAGGCTGACGGCCGCACCGTGCTGCTGCTGGATGCCGGCGACCAGTTCCAGGGCAGCCTGTTCTTCACCGCCCACCGCGGCATGGCGGAGCTGGCCGTCATGCACGAGATCGGCACGGACGCGATGGCGGCGGGGAACCACGAGTTCGACATGGGACCGGGGGTGCTGGGCGCCTTCGTGGACGCCGCACGTTTCCCGGTGCTGTCGGCCAACGTGGATGCGTCGGCCGAGCCGGCGTTGGCCGGACGGATGCGGCCCTATGCCATCCTGGAGCGCGCGGGCCTGCGCATCGGCCTGATCGGGCTGACGACGCAGCAGGCCGAGGTGTCGTCCTCCCCTGGCCCGCACGTCAGGTTCAACAACCCTGGCCCGGCCCTCGCCGCCGCCGCCGCGGGCGCGCGGGCAGAGGGCGCCATCCTGCTGCTGCTGCTGTCCCACCTCGGCGTGTTCGCGGACGGGACCATGGATGCGCCGGGGATCGCCGCGATCATCGGCGGGCACACCCACACGCTTCTGTCCAACGTGGAGGCCGGGGCGTTGGGGCCGCATCCCGTTCATGCCGGGTCAGGCGCGCTGGTGGTGCAAGCGGGAGCCTATGGCCGCTACCTCGGACGGCTGGACCTGGACGTGGGGGCGGATGGCACGGTGCTGGCCTACGGCGGCGAGTGCCGGCACGTCGGCCTGGACCTGCCGGAGGACCCGGCGGTGGCGGCGGTCGTCGCCCGCTATGCCGAAACGCTGCGGGAGGTGCGTGGCCGCCCGGTGGCGACCCTGCCGGAGGCGTTGGACGTCAACGGCTGCCGGGTCGGGCCGTGCCGGTTCGGAGGGATCGTTGCCGAGGCGCTGCTGGGCGCCGCACACGGAGCGGACCTGGCGGTGATGAACGCGGGCGGCATCCGTACCGGGCTGCGCCGGGGCACGGTGACGCTGGGGGACGTGCTCGATGCGCTGCCGTTCAGCAACACCCTGGCGACGCTGACCCTCACGGGCGCAGACGTATGGGCGGCGCTGGAGCAGGGATTGCAGCCCGGCCGCGGCTCGTTCCCGCAGGTGGCCGGGATACGCATGGCGTTCGACCTGGCCCACCCGGCCGGGAGCCGCATCACGGCGCTGGAGACGCGTGGATCGGATGGCGGCTGGGCGCCGGTGGACCCGGGGCGGCGCTACCTGGTGGCAACCAACAATTTCCTGCGGGGTGGGGGCGACGGCTACACGGTGCTGCGGGACCGCGCGGTGGACCCCTATGACGCCGGGCCAGGGGTGGCGGAGATCGTGGCGGGGGCTTTGGGGCGGTAGTCGTTACAGTTCCTCGGTCCCACACAGAGCACGGCTGCAAGGCAGGTTGCGCCTACCGCTGCCGCCAGACCAGCGTCGCCGATACGGCATAATTCCAGACCACCCCGATCGCCGCCCCGAGTATCGCCGACGGTGTCCATCCCCCTTGCGCCGCATACAGCATCCGCGCCACGCCGATGTTCGCCGCCGCGCCAATTCCGCAAACCGCGATGAACAGCGCCAGCCCGCGCCACAGCGCGGTTCCGCGCAGCCGCACGCTCCGGTAGGTCACGGCGTTGTTGAGTTGGAAATTGGCCAGCATCGCCACGAGCGTCGCCGTGATCTCCGCCGGCACGAAACCCAGCCCTGACGCCCACCCGAGCTGCAAGGCCAGGAGATGCACCCCAACGCCCACCCCACCCACCAACGCGAATGCGATGAAGCGCAGCGGCACCAGCCCATGCAACGCCTTGTCCAGCACCAGCCCGAAGAACTGAACCAGCACCAGCACGTCCAGCTTGCTGTCCCCGGCCACGCGCGGCTGGAACCGCACCGGGATCTCCGCCACGCGCAGCGGCGCCCGAGCCGATAGCAGCAGGTCAAGCAGGATCTTGAACCCCGACCCGGTCAGCCGCGGCGCCAGGCGCTCGAACAAGTCGCGGCGCAGCACGAAGTAGCCGCTCATGGGATCGGACAGCGGCACCGGCAGCACCGCCTGCGCCGTACGTATCCCCAACCCCGAAATCCGGTGCCGCCATGCCCCTGACAGCCCGGCGCTGTCGCCGCCCTCCACGTGCCGGCTGCCCACCGCTAGGTCGGCGCCCCCTTGCACGGCCGCGAGAAGCAGGGGGAGCCGGGTCTCGTCATGCTGCAAGTCGCCGTCAATCACCGCGACGAATTCAGCCGAGGAGGACAGCGCCCCCTCGATCACCGCGCTCGACAGGCCGCGGCGGCCGACCCGGCGGATGCAGCGTATGCGCGGGTCGGCCGCCGCAATGGCGCGGACGGCCGCCGCGGTGCCGTCCGGGCTGTCATCGTCCACGAACACCGCCTCCCACGCGATCCCGGCCAGCGCCAGGCGCAACCGCGCGACCATCGGTCCGACGTTGGCACGCTCGTTATAGCAGGGGATGACGACCGCAAGTTCCGGCGGGCCGGCGATGGCGGCGTCGGGATGCGCCACGGCGCCAAAGGGGCTGGGTGTGTCCACCGTTGCGGTATAGTCCGCGCGGGTGGCCCTGTCAGGACGTCCCCCTGCAACGCCTTGTTGCTCATGCGGCATGGCGCGACAACAGGGTTGCAGCGGCAAGGAGTCCTGGCCCTCCCTTGCCCGCCTAAGCCGGGATGCGGTAGCCCTGGACGATCAAGGAAGGATGCCCATGCCGGTCAAGGACGTGAAGAAGGTCGTGCTCGCCTATTCGGGCGGCCTGGACACCAGCGTGATCCTGCGCTGGCTGCAGACCAACTACGGCTGCGAGGTCGTCACCTTCACCGCCGACCTCGGCCAGGGCGAGGAGCTAGAGCCGGCGCGGGCGAAGGCGGAAATGTTCGGCGTCAAGGAGATCTTCATTGACGACCTGCGCGAAACCTTCGTCCGCGACTTCGTCTTCCCGATGTTCCGCGCCAACACGCTATACGAGGGCCAGTATCTCCTGGGCACCAGCATCGCCCGCCCGCTGATCGCCCAGCGACAGATCGAGATTGCCGAGCTGGTCGGCGCCGATGCGGTCGCCCACGGCGCAACTGGCAAGGGCAACGACCAGGTGCGGTTCGAGATCGCCTACTATGCCCTGAACCCGGACATCAAGGTGATCGCACCTTGGCGCGAGTGGGACCTGACCAGCCGCACCCGCCTGCTGGAGTTCGCCGAGCAAAACCAAATCCCGGTCACCAAGGACAAGCGCGGCGAGGCCCCGTTCAGCGTGGACGCCAACCTGCTGCACTCGTCCAGCGAGGGCAAGGTGCTCGAAGACCCGGCCGAGGAAGCGCCCGAGTTCGTCTATCAGCGCACCATCCGTCCTGAAGACGCACCGGACCAGGCGACGGTCATCAGCATGGATTTCTCCAACGGCGATCCGACTCACATTGACGGCATGGCCCTGTCCCCAGCCGCGCTGCTGACTCGGCTGAACGAATTGGGCCGCGCCAACGGCATCGGCCGCCTCGACCTGGTGGAGAACCGCTTCGTCGGAATGAAATCCCGCGGTGTCTATGAAACGCCCGGCGGAACCATCCTGCTGGCCGCACACCGAGGCATCGAGAGCATCACGCTGGACCGGGAGGCCGCACACCTCAAGGATAGCCTGATGCCCAGATACGCCGAGTTGATCTACAATGGCTTCTGGTTCAGCCCGGAACGGCGGATGCTGCAAGCCGCAATAGATGAAAGCCAGCGCAGCGTGGCCGGCCGGGTACGGCTGAAGTTATACAAGGGCAACGTGACGGTTATTGGGCGCGAAAGCCCCAACACACTCTACTCTATGAGCGTTGTCACCTTTGAGGATGACCAGGGCGCCTACGACCAAGTGGACGCGGGCGGCTTCATCAAACTTCAGGCGCTACGGCTTCGGCTGGGCGCGAGAGCAGGACGACTGGGCGGCACGCTCTGACGCCGCCCATGGGCCAACTTCCTTACTGTTGCTGGCCGGATTGCTGCGCCCGGATGCGCGCTTCGTCCCGACGCCTGACCACCGTGCCGGTCACGCATCCAGCCAGGGCACCAAGAACGCCGTGTCCGGCCAGGTGTCCGCCTGCAGCGCCCACGGCGCCATAGCGCAGGCAACCGCCGCCGGGCTTCGGAATTTCGCCAGTCGCCTGCTGCCGCTGGGTTTGCGAATAACGCGGGTCAGGATTTGCACGGGTGCGGTCGTCAGGCATCGGCTGGATCTGGTCGCCCTGGAAGCTGAACCCCTGGTCGGCCGTGGGCGGCGGCCCCTGATAACGGTAGCTTTGGGCGTTTGCAGCCGTGACAGTCAGGAGCAGCGCGGCAGCCGTGGCAAAATACTTCATGATGTGTGGTCCTCCATTGGCCAAGCAACGAACTAGGGCGTGCCAGGTTGCAGAAGGGTCTTACATTGCCGGGATTTCCCCCGCCGTACTGGCGGGGGAGCACATGCGAGCCGCTTAAAACCCCAGGATCGCCTTAGCGACGATGTTGCGCTGTATCTCGTTCGACCCGCCGTAGATCGAAATCTTGCGCCAGTTGAAGTAGGTGGGCGCCGCCTCGGCCGCGTAGTCCGGCCCGACCGGCGGCTCGTTGCTGCCTTCCTCATGGTCGTCGTAGGGCAGGATGTAGGGGCCGACCACGTCCATCAGCAGCTCGGTCGTCGCCTGCTGCAGCTCGGACCCCTTCAGCTTCAGGATGGAGCTGGCCGGGTTCGGCTTGCCGCGTTCCCGCTTGCGCTCGTCGGCGACGACGCGAAGCTGGGTCATCTCCAGCGCCTTTAGCTCCACTTCGACGGCGGCAACCTTCTCGCGGAAGTGCGGCTCGTCCATCATGGTGATGTCGCCCACGCGCTCCAGCGACGCCAACTGCTTGATACGGCGGATGCGCGCCTTGCTGACGCCGACGCGAGCGATGCCGGTGCGCTCGTTGCCCAGCAGGAACTTGGCGTAGTCCCAGCCCTTGTTCTCCTCGCCGACGAGGTTCTCGACCGGCACGCGCACCTCGTCGAACCAGACCTCGTTGACCTCCACCCCGCCGTCAATTGTCTGGATCGGCCGGACGGTGATGCCGGGCGACTTCATGTCAATCAGGATGAAGCTGATGCCCATCTGCTTCTTCGCCGACTTGTCCGTGCGCGCCAGGCAGAAGATCCAGTCGGCATACTGGCCGAGGGTGGTCCAGGTCTTCTGGCCATTCACCACGTAATGGTCGCCGTCCCGCACCGCGGTGGTCCCCAGGCTCGCCAGGTCCGACCCGGCGCCGGGTTCGCTGAACCCCTGGCACCACCAGATATCCAGGTTGGCGGTCGCCGGCAGGAACTTCTGCTTGTGCTCCTCGGACCCGAACTGCGCGATGACCGGGCCGACCATGTTGGTGTTGAAGCCCAGGGGCGGCGGCACGCAGGCCTGCTGCAGTTCGTCCTGGTAGATATACATCTGCACCGGCGTCCAATCCCGTCCGCCCCACTGAGAGGGCCAGTGAGGCACCGCCAAGCCGTGCTCATTTAGGATGCGCTGCGCCGTCACCTGGTCCTCGCGCGAGACGTGCTCGCCGCGCTGCACTTCGTCACGGATGCGCTGCGGGATTTGCGTCGTGAAGAACTCGCGCATCTCGGCACGGAAAGCACGTTCCTCGGGGGTGAAGCTCAGGTCCATAGGCGTGCCTCCCTTATGCCAACTCGAACAAGCCTGCGGCGCCCTGGCCGCCGCCGATGCACATGGTGACGACGACGCGCTTGGCACCCCGGCGCTTGCCCTCGATCATTGCGTGCCCGGCCATGCGGGCGCCGCTCATGCCGTAGGGGTGGCCCACCGAGATCGCACCGCCATCCACGTTCAGACGGTCCTGCGGAATGCCCAGCTTGTCCCGGCAGTACAGCACCTGGCTGGCAAACGCCTCGTTCAGCTCCCACAGGTCTATGTCGTCCACCGTCAGCCCGTGCCGGGCCAGGAGGCGCGGAACCGCGAACACGGGACCGATGCCCATCTCGTCGGGATCGCACCCGGCGACGGCCAGGCCGCGGAACACAGCCATCGGAGTCAGGCCGCGCCGGGCCGCCTCCTTATCCGACATGACAACGCAGGCGCTGGCGCCGTCCGACAACTGGCTGGCATTGCCGGCGGTGATGAACTGGCCCTCGCCGCGAACGGGCTTCAGCTTGGCCAATCCCTCGCGCGTCGTTTCCGGCCGGTTGCCCTCGTCCTGGCGCAGCGTCACTTCCTCATGCCGGACCTCCCCGGTCACCTTGTCGGTCACGGCCATGACCGAGGCCAGCGGCACGATCTCGTCGTCGAACCGACCCGCCTGCTGCGCCGCGGCGGTGCGGCGCTGGCTTTCCAGCGCATACTCGTCCTGCGCCTCACGGGTGATGCCATAGCGGGCGGCGACGATATCCGCCGTCTCGATCATCGGCATGTAGATCGCGGGTTCGTGGTCCTCCAGCCAGGCATCCCGATACATGTGCCGGTTGAGCGTGGTCTGCACCAGGCTGATGTTCTCCAAGCCCCCCGCCACGGCTGCCGGCACGCCGTCGCACACCACGCGGTTCGCCGCGATGGCGATGGCCTGCAGGCCGCTTGAGCAGAACCGGTTCACCGTCATGGCCGCGGTGCCGTTGGACAGCCCGGCCCGCAGCGCCGCCTGGCGTGCGATGTTGCCGCCGGTCGCGCCCTCCGGGTTGGCGCAGCCCAGCACGACCTCCTCCACGTCGCCCGCCTCCAACCCGGCGCGTTGGACGGCGTGGCGCACGGCGTGGCCGCCCATCTCGGCGCCATGGGTCATGTTGAAGGCGCCCCGCATGGCGCGGCCGATGGGAGTGCGGGCGGTGGACACGATGACGGCTTCGACCATGGACGGCCTCCTGGGACTTTGGTTTAGGGTGGGGGAGTCAGGCGCTGCAGCCGCCCCCGGTTACTCCTGGCGCAGTTCCAGCCGGCGCTCGGCCAGGATCAGGCGCACCTCGTGCTCGTCGAGACGGGCATGCAGGGAGGCGACGCGAAGCTCGCCTGTGGCCTTGTCCATCTCCAAGGACGTCACGCGAGTCCGCATCGTGGTCATCTCCGCTCCAACCCGGTCCACCTTACCCTCGACCCGGTCGAGGATCGCCCGTTGCTCGGCAAAGCCTTCCTGCAGACCCGCAAACCTTGCCTGGAGCTCCTCCTGTCCCTTCCGCAATTCAATATGGCTCTTCCGCAGCTCCGCCTGGCCGTTCTGCAGTTCAGCAAGGACGTTCTTCAGCTCCGCTTGGCCGTTCTTCAGCTCCACCTGACTCTTCTGCAGTTCAGCAAGGACATTCAAAACCTGACTCTGAAACCCTTCGCTCATCCACCTGCTCCTACCTCCGTCCGGCGTGGCTCCGCCGCGACGAGGTCACGCTTCGCCAGCTTGCCCACGGGGGTGTGGGGCAGGTTATCACGCACTTCAAGCGCAGTCGGCATCTCATGCCGGCCCAGCTTGTCGGCCAGGAACTCGCGCAGCGCATCCAGGGTCAAAGGCGGCGCACCGTCGCGCAGGGCTACGAATGCCTTGGCGGCCTGGCCGCGGCGGGGATCGGGGATGCCGATCACCGCGGCCTCCCTCACGTTGGGATGTTCGTGGATCGCGTCCTCGATGTTGCGCGGATAAACGTTGAAGCCGCCGCTGATGATCATGTCCTTCTTGCGGTCCACGATGGTGAACACGCCGTCGGCATCCATGCGGCCGACGTCGCCGGTCAGGAACCAGTCGCCGATGAAGGCCGCCTCCGTCTCGTCGGGGCGGCGCCAGTAGCCCGGCGTGACGTTGGGGCCGCGGATGCGAAGCTCGCCGATCTCGCCGGCCGGCAGCACCAGGCCGGGGTCGTCCAGCGACACCACATCCATCTCGATGCCCGGCAGCGGCACGCCGATCTCGCCCTGCGCCTGCGGCCGGTCCGAAAGCAGGTTGGTGCCTGCCGGCGAGGTTTCGGTCATGCCCCAGCCGCCCGCGAGCTGCAGGCCGGTCAGCCGATGGAACTCCGCTCCCACCTCAGGTGGCAGCGCGGCGCCGCCGGAGGACGCGACCTTGAGCGAGGACAGGTCCCGCGACACGGCGCCGGGATGGTTGACGAGGGCGATCCACATGGTGGGAACGCCGTTGAAGTGTGTGCAGCGCCCGTGCTCGATGTCGTCCAACGCCAGCTCCGGGTCGAAACGCGGGCGGAGCACCAGCTCGACGCCGTTCGAGATCGCGCGCAGCATGACGGCCGTCAGCGCATAGATGTGGAACAGCGGCAACACGCACATGACGCGGTCGGTAGGTATGTAGGTACGGCCGATGCCGTTGGCCCATGCGTCGTAGATGCCGACGGCAGCGGTCAGGTTGGCATGGGTCAGCATGGCGGCCCGCGGCGCCCCCGTGGTGCCCCCCGTGTATTGCAGGAGGGCAACGTCGCTCGGCTCGACATGCGGCCAGTCGAGGTCGGGGCCGTCCAGGTCGCGCAGGGTGCGGGCGCCAGGGGGAAGGGCGGCGTCGTGTCCGCCGGGTCCCCAGTCCGAATCCTCGGCGACGATCAGGCGGTCAATCGCCCCGGCTGCGCGGGCGGCCAGGGCCTGCGGCAGCACGCCGGGAAGGTTGGCGGTGATCAGGGTGCGTGCCCCGCTGTCCGCAAGCTTGCGCTGGATGACGCGGGCGGGGTCGAGCGGGCTAAGGTGGACGACGCGGGCGCCAAGGCGGAGGATGGCGAAGAAGCTGATTGGGTGTGCGGGCGAGTTGGGGATCAGCAGCGCCACGGCGTCGCCGGGCAGGATGCCGAGCGCCGCCAGCCCACGCGCCAGGCGGTCCACCCGGGCGCCCAGGTCTGCAAAGGTCATGCGCCGGTTGCGGAACTGCACGAAGGGCCGGTTGGCATGCTTGGCGACGGCGCGGTCGAGCAGGGCCGGGAGGGTGCCGGTCGGGATCGGCACGTCCCAGCTCAAACCGGGCGGGTAGCTGGCCTCCCAGGGATGCGGACGGCCAGTCATGCTGCCCCCTCCCCCTCCGGGAGAGGGTTGGGGTGAGGGGGTCTTGGCTGCGGAGCGGGGAGCCGCTGGCGCAGCAGGAGCAGGGCTGTTTTGAGACGAGACCCTCGCTTGCCCGCCCCCTCACCCCGGCCCTCTCCCGGAGGGAGAGGGAGAAGGGCGCGCATCATGCTGCCTTCTTCCCGGTGTCCAGGAAGCCCTGCCCTTCATCGGCGAGCCGCGCCAGGAGCGGCGCCGGACGCAGGCTCTCGTCGCCAGTGGCGGCATGGAAATCCAGCAGCCGGTCCCGGATGCGCCGCAATCCCACGAGATCGCCGTAGAACATCGGCCCGCCCCGCCAGGCCGGCCAGTTATAGCCGTGCAGCCAGATGGCATCTATGTCGCCGGGCCGGGCAGCGATCCCCTCCTCCAGGATGCGCGCGCCCTCGTTGATCATCGGATACACCAGCCGTTCCGTGATCTCATCCGGCGCGATCGGCCGGCGGGTGATGCCGAGCTTGCCGCTTTCAGCCGATATGATCGCGTCCACCTCTGGGTCCGGCGTCGCCGTGCGGCCCTCATACAAGTAGTAGCCCCGCCCCGTCTTCTGCCCGAACCGCCCGGCGTCGCACAGCGCGTCCGCCACCGGCGCGCGCTTGTTGAAGGCCCGGCGTATCCGCATCCCGATGTCCAGCCCGGCCAGGTCCGCCATCGCGAACGGCCCCATGCGGAAGCCGAAGGCCTGCAACGCCGCGTCCACCTCCGCCGGCGATGCGCCGTCCAGCAGCAGCCGCTCGGCCGCGTCGGTGCGCCGGGCCAGCATCCGGTTGCCGACGAAGCCGAAGCAGTTGCCGACCACCACGCCGACCTTGCCGAGCTTCTTGCCGACCTCGGCGGCGGTGGCGATCACCTCTGGGCTGGTCGCCCGGCCGCGCACGGTCTCCAGCAGCTTCATCACGTTGGCCGGGCTGAAGAAGTGCATCCCCAGCACGTCGCCGGGGCGCGAAGTCGCGGCAGCGATCTCGTCTATGTCGAGGTAGCTGGTGTTGGTCGCCAGCACGGCGCCCGGCTTGGCGATGCGGTCCAGGGTGCGGAACACCTCCTGCTTGACGCCCATTTCCTCGAACACCGCCTCCACGACGATATCGGCGTCGGCGGCGCCCTCCAGGCCCAACCGGCCCTGGATCAGGCCGCGGCGCTGCTCCGCCTGGGCCTGGGTGATGCTGCCGCGCTTGGCGCTGGTGGCATACAGCTCGGCGATTCGGGCCAGGCCGCGGTCCAACGCCGCCTGTTCCGTCTCGATCACCGTCACAGGGATGCCGGCATTGGCGAAGCACATGGCGATGCCGCCGCCCATGGTCCCGGCACCGACCACGGCGGCTCTGGCGACGGGCCGCGCAGCGGTGCCCGGCGGCAAGGGCGCCTTCTGCGCCTCGCGCTCGGCAAAGAAGGCGTGGCGTTGGCCGCGGCTTTCATCCCCGGCCACAAGCTGCTCGAACAGCTTGCGTTCGGCGGCGGCGCCCGCGTCGAAGGGCAGCGTCACGGCGTTGCGGACGCTTTCGACGCAGGCGCGCGGAGCCTGGGCGCCGGACGCCTTCAGCAGCGGCGCGGCCAGCTTGTCAATAAGTCCGGGGTCGGCGCGGGCCGGCTCCAGCTTGTCCTCCCGGTCCCGCACCTTGCGGCGATCCGTCACCGTGCGGGCATACTGCACCGCCGCCCCGGGGTAAGCGCCGTCCAGGAGCGCGTCCACCAGCCCCATGCCGTGCGCGTCCTCCGCCGACACCGGCGTCCCGGTCACGATCATGGACAGCGCCCTCTCCACGCCGACCAGCCGCGGCAGGCGTTGCGTGCCGCCTGCGCCGGGCAGCAGGCCGAGCTTCACCTCCGGCAACCCCATCCTC
>CAXTDP010000089.1:0-12403 GCA_964242295.1 uncultured Acetobacteraceae bacterium
ATGGTGCCGGAGTTCGATCATGCAGCCGGCGATGTCGCCGCCCGGCTGCCCGCCCCCATACCTGGAGAATGACTCCGATGCCCCGACGCCCCATCGTCCCCGTGCCAGGCCGGGCGGCATGACCCCGATCCCGTTCCTGGACCTGAAGGCGCAGCAGGCCCGAATCGCCCCACGGCTGCGTCCCCGCCTGGATGCAGTCCTGGCCCACTGCTCCTTCGTGATGGGTCCGGAGGTCGCCGAGCTGGAGGCGGCACTGGCGGCCTACTGCGGCGCACGCCACTGCGTCGGCGTCAGCAGCGGCACCGACGCCCTACAGATCGCCATGATGGCGGAGGGGATCGGGTCGGGCGACGCGGTGTTCCTCCCGGCCTTCACCTACACCGCGACCGCCGAGGTGCCGCTGGTGCTGGGCGCCACCCCGGTGTTCGTGGACGTGGACCCGCATACCTTCCAGATTGACCCGGCGCATCTGCAAGCCCGCATTGACGCCGTGCGCGCCGCTGGCCGCCTGCGCCCGCGCGCCCTGGTCGGAGTGGACCTGTTCGGCCAGCCCGCGGACTGGCCGGCGCTGAACCGGATCGCCGCGGCGGAGGGCCTATTCACCCTGGACGACTGCGCCCAAAGCTTCGGCGCCAGCTTGAACGGCGCGAGGCTCGGCACCCAGGCCCAGGCGACGGCGACCAGCTTCTTCCCCAGCAAGCCGCTCGGCGCCTACGGCGATGGCGGCGCCCTGTTCACCGACGACGACGGCCGCGCCGCCCTGTATCGCAGCCTGCGCAGCCACGGCGAGGGCACCACCCGCTACGAGGTGCTGCGCACCGGCATGAACGGCCGGCTGGACACCATGCAAGCCGCCGTGCTGCTGGCGAAGCTTGAGGTGTTCGACTGGGAGCTATCGGTGCGGGAGCGCATCGCCGGCATCTACGACGCCCATCTGGGCGAGGGCCGCCTGGATAACCTGCTGACCATCCCGGCCCGGGTGCCCGGCGGGCAAAGCGCCTGGGCGATCTACGCCGTGCTGCTGCGCGACGGAACCGACCGGGATGCGGTGCAGGCCGGGCTGCGCCAGCATGGCGTGCCGACCGCGGTCTATTACCCGCGCCCGCTGCACCGGCAGCCCGCCTATGCCGGGCACCATGACGGGGCGGCCCTGCCGGTGTCGGACGACCTGTCTCAGCGCATCCTGGCGCTGCCCATCCACCCCGACCTATCCGACTCGGATGCCGGGCGGGTATGCGGCGCACTAGCGGCGGTGCTCGGCGCCGGGACCTGATGCAACCAGGGAGGCCGCCGGATGTTACCGGCTGATGAACCAGCCAAAAGTCCAGACCGACGTGCCCGCCGAAGGCGCAAGCCCCGACAACAACCCAACTGGCGACACGCCGCACGGCATTCCGAAAGGCATGGAGGATCAAGACGCAAAGGCCCTGCCCAACTCGGACCGGCACGAGGGCGAGAAGGCGGCGCAGGAGTCCAGCAAGGATTAATTCCTGTCCCCAATCCCTCCCTCGGGAAAATGCTGGGTTCAAGCCAGTTAAGGCTGACCAGCCACGGCCTTATGCCAAATGTGGTTGCCGCCAGTCGCAACGGCGAGACCTGATGGATCAAATTCTAGGGCCGTTGCACGCACATTGGCATGGCGCAAGCCCGGCGATCAGGATTATGGTGCCGGAATGAAATCGGCAGTATGCCTGTCCCTTGTGTTAGTCTTGCTCGCCGGTGTGTCCGTGCCATCTGTTGCCTGCGCCGCCGACATCACAGTCCGCCAAGTCGTCACCATTCTGCGCGAAGCTCGCCGCACCAGCACGACTCCGGATCTGCACGGGCGTGACCTGTCCCGGTTGGACCTGGCCGACCTCGACCTTTCCGGCGCCGACCTGTCGGGCGCGAGCCTGTTCGGCGCCGACTTGACCGGGGCGCGGCTGGTCGGCGCAAAACTATCCGGCGCCAACCTGGACCGCACCATACTGGTCCGCGCCGACTTCAGCGGCGCCGACCTGCACGACGCTACCGTGTTCCTGCCCGCCACCGCCGCCATCCCAGGGGCTCCTGCCGCTGGCGACGCCCCCAGGTTCCATGGTGCCAACCTGGCCGGCGCACGCTTGTTCGGCCCATTGGGCGATGGCGACTGGAGCGGCGCCAACCTCGCCGGCGCCCATCTTTCCATACGCGGCACTCAGTTCTTGGCCGCAGCAAAAACCGATCTTGGCAGCAGCAACTTGAACGGCGCCAACCTGGCCGGCGCAGACCTGCTGGGCGTGCGCCTGCCTTTCGCCGACCTGCGTGGCGCGAACCTGCGTGGCGCCGACCTGCGCGGCGCCGACCTGGCTGGCGCACACCTGTCCGGTGCCGACCTGACCGGCGCCCAGCTGGACCGGGCCAACGTGCAGCGTGCCGATCTCCGCGGCGTCCTTGGCCTGGACCAAGCGTCCGGCGTGGCCGAGTTGCAGAACTTCGACATGGCCGAGCACTAGAAGTGCTGCGGGCCGTCCTGCTCGCCAGCGTGCTGGCGCTGCTCCCGCCTGCTGGTCAGGCGGCTGAACGAGTGGACGTGGCGCTCGTGCTCGCGGTGGACGTATCGGAATCCGTGGACAGCAGCCGCTTCACCTTGCAGATGGCCGGCATAGCCGCGGCATTCGAGGCGCCGGAAGTGCAGACTGCTGTCCTGGCCGGGCAGCACCATTTCATGCTGATCGCCCTGGTGCAGTGGTCCAACCACCCCAACCTGTCCATCCCCTGGACCCTGCTGACCAGCCCGGCCGATGTGCATGCCTTCGCCGCCAAAGTGCGCCGGCTGCGGCGGACGGAAAAAGGGTTCACCTGCATGTCGGTTGCGTTGCGCAGCATTGCCGACAAGCTGCTGACCCAGATGCCGGTACCGGCTGACCGCGTGGTGGTGGACGTGTCCGGCGACGGCGCCGAGAACTGCAACCCGCGGGAAACGATAGACGAGGTCCGGGACGACCTGGTGTCTAACGGTGTCACGATAAATGGCCTGCCAATCCTGGAAGGCGAAGAGGCCGAAACGCTAGAGGCCTGGTATCGCGCCCATGTCATCGGCGGCGATGGCAGCTTCCTGGTCCCGGCGCACGGCTTCGAAGACTTTGAGCGGGCAATGCACCGCAAGTTCGTCACCGAGGTCAGCGCCGCGCCCTCTGCAATCCGTCTCCGCCTGGCTGCCCGGCAGTAGCCTTCCCGCTTTCCCGGGTCCGGCGCCCCAATCCTGCGTCCCCATCTCCAAGCCGCGGTCTATTGCTTCAAAAAGCCGCACACACGGCGCAGCAACGTGCCTTTCACTCCAAAGATAACACCCGCCAGTTCGCGCGAGCCAGGATCAGGAAAGATGGAGCAGACCGCACATCAGCCTGACTCACCCAGAGGAGAAATCGGCATGCCAAATCGTACGCCCAACATCCAACTGTCACTCTGCACTCGACCTTGGTGTAACTGAGGCCGGAATGAAACAAACCGCATACGGCGGCTATACTAAGGCATCACCGAGGCGAGGGCGACAAGCTCCAACAACCATGCTCATCGAGCATTACGACTACAGCAGACTCAGTGCCTTCATCGGCACCGAGCCTGCTCCACCATCAGCAAGACGGATCACCCGCCCTGCCTCGCCGCTAACCTCGTTGGCAGGTGCTGCTTTACCCTGCCATCTCGCGTGCCCTGTCCAACGCGCCTCGGCAAGACCCGTCATTGCTCTGGTCCAGCATCCTGGCCCGCTCAAGCTCCATCTTGGCCTGCGACATCCGGTCGTCAGGCTTGGCGCTGTTGCTGGCCGACTGCGCCTGGCTTGGCGCAGTTTCGACTTGGCGCCCTGATCCGGAGCCTGCAACCTGTGCGGCAGTTGGCAACCCCTGCGATTGCCGGCGCACATCGTCCGGTGACGTCGCGATCTGCGCTGACGCAGCATTCAGTTCCTTCGTGCCGGCCGTTCCGCCAACGCGGTTGTCGGCCGATGTTCCCCCGGTTCCAGCCGCGCCTGGCTGTGGCGACCCTGCCGGAGCAGACCCCGGGTTCGACCCGGTCAGCGTACCAGTTGTTGCCGGCCCGAGCGCCGGACTCTGCGCCAACTTGCGGCCGAGGTCCGCAATTTCATCGCTGCACGGTCCCGCGGCTGCGGCATGTGCCAACCCGACAAGACACGCAGCAGAGGCCAGCGAAACAGAGAACAAACGGACAATCATGGACAATCCCCCCAATTTCAGTGTTGTCACGGTTAACGGCGGAAGCTCGGTAGATTTCCTGTAAGCCCTTGCACGAAGCTGTGAGGCCAAGGCAGAATGTCGCCGCAGCCAGGGTTGACTCGCCGGGGCTGCGAGACAAAGTTGCCGTACGGCTACACAACAACCGGAGGAATTATCATGGCTTGGAAGACCCCAAAGATCACCGTTGTCGCCCTTGGCGCAGAGATCAACTCCTACGCCTGCGCCGACCTTAAGAAGTAAGGCGCATTTGCAACGGGCTGGAGCACTGCTCATAGCAAAAGCTCAGCCCGTTGCACTTTACGATTTTCCCCGACTATGATTCGCGCCGTCGTCCTGGGCGCTGCCGCCGGTGGGGCGTTCCCCCAGTGGAACTCGAATGCCCAATCCTGCCAGCGCGCACGTGCAGGTGACCCATTTGCCCCAGCCCGCACTCAGGCGTCTCTCGCCGTCAGCGCCGACGGCCGAAATTGGGTGCTGCTCAACGCGTCCCCCGATATACGCCAGCAGATCGAGCAGACGCCCGTCCTGCAGCCGCAGGAAGGATTGCGGTCCTCGCCGATAGCTGCTGTCGTGCTGACCGGCGGCGATGTGGATGCCATCGCTGGGTTGCTGACCCTGAGGGAACGGCAGCCGTTCACCGTGCTGGCTACCTCGACCGTCCACGCAGTGCTGGACGCCAATCCAATATTCGAGGTGCTGAATCGCGCCATCGTCGTGCGCCAGCAACTGGAGCTTGGCGTGGCGATGCCGCTGCCGTTGCCGGACGGCAGCCCATGTGGGCTGTCCGTCGAGTTGTTCGCAGTGCCGGGCAAGGTTCCACTCTACCTCGAAGCATCCGACGAGATGCCCATCCTGCAAGAGGACGGCACGACCGTTGGCGCAGCTGTTTCGGATGGCAGCGCGACGCTGTTCTATATCCCTGGCTGCGCCGCGATGACGCCGCAGTTGGCCGACCGGCTTCGCGGCGCGGCAGCGGTGTTCTTCGACGGCACGCTATGGTCCGATGATGAGATGGTGCGCGCCGGACTCGGGCCGAAGACCGGGCGCCGTATGGGCCACATGAGCGTTTCCGGCCCGGACGGGACCCTGGCGGCCTTCCAGTCACTGAACGTCCGCCGTCGCGTGCTGATGCATATCAACAATAGCAACCCTATCTTGCTGGAAGACTCGCCGGAGCGTGCTGCGGTCAACGCAGCCGGATGGGACGTGGCGTGGGATGGGATGGAGGTCCGCCTATGAACGAAATGTCGCCGATGCCCCGTGATGCCGGGGATCACCCGTTGTCATTCGACGACCTGCGCGCCGCGCTTGAGGCCATAGGCGCCGAGCGTTACCACAACCTGCACCCGTTCCATCGCCTGTTGCACGACGGCAAGCTGAACCGCGCGCAGGTGCAGGCCTGGGCGCTGAACCGCTACTACTACCAGTCCCGCATCCCCGCGAAAGATGCGACCCTGTTGGCCCGGCTGCCGACAGCGGATTTGCGCCGGGCCTGGCGCAGCCGCCTGGTGGATCACGACGGCGATGCGCCGGGCAAGGGCGGCGTTGCCCGCTGGCTGCACCTGGCGCGCGGCGTCGGCCTCGACCCGGCCTATGTCGAGAGCACCGAGGGCATCCTGCCCGGCACCCGCTTCGCCGTGGACGCCTACGTGGCCTTCGTGCGCGACCGCACTATCCTGGAGGCAGTCGCGTCGTCGCTGACCGAGATGTTCTCACCGGGTATCATCGCCGAGCGTGTGTCAGGGATGCTGCGCAACTATAACTGGGTGTCGCAGGACACCCTGGCCTACTTCACGCCGCGGCTGACCCAGGCGCCCAAGGACGTGGACTTCGCCCTCGCCTACATCAACGAGCATGCGACGACGCGCGCACTGCAGGAGACCGTGCTGGCCTCACTCCGCTTTAAGTGCGACGTGCTGTGGTCGCAGTTGGACGCGCTGCACTACGCCTATGTCGAACCCGGCCGCATTCCACCCGGCGCCTTCGTGCCGTCCCCGTGATGGACGCCATCCCCGCCTTCAACCGCGGCTTCCGCTTGCGGCACGACCAGGTGCGCGGCGCCTGGGTCGTCCTGGCGCCGGAGCGGCTGTTCATGCTGGACGAGCCGGCCGTGGCGGTGCTGAAACTGGTGGACGGCGCCCGCAGCATCCCGGCCATCGTGGACGAGCTGGCCATCAAGTACGATGCCCCGCGCGAGCTGATCGCCGCCGACGTGCAGGCGATGCTGCAAGACCTGGTCGAAAAGGGAGCGATCCGCCTATGAACGCCCTGCTTCCCATCGAGCCGCCGCTGGAGCCGCCTTTGGCCCTGCTGGCGGAACTGACCCACCGCTGCCCCTTGCAATGCCCCTACTGCGCTAACCCGCTCGAACTGGAGCGCGCAGCCGCCGAACTGGACACCGCAACCTGGCTGCGCGTGCTGGACGAGGCGGCAGCCCTGGGCGTGCTGCAGGTCCACTTCTCCGGTGGCGAGCCGACCGCCCGCAAGGACCTGCTGCAGCTCGTGCAGGGTGCGGCCCAGGCCGGACTATACAGCAACCTCATCACCTCGGGCGTCATGTTGGATGCCGCATCGCTCGGGGCGCTTGCGGGCGCCGGGCTGGACCATGTGCAGCTCAGCTTCCAGGACGCCGACGCGGCGCAGGCCGACCGCATGGGCGGCTACCGCGACGGGCACCGGCGCAAGCTGGTCGTCGCCGGGCTGATCCGCGAGGCCGGCCTTCCGTTGACCGCGAACTTCGTCGTGCACCGGCAGAACCTGGAGCGCCTGCCGGAGATGCTGCGCCTCGGCGAGGAGATCGGCGCCAGCCGGATCGAGATCGCCCACGTGCAGTACTACGGCTGGAGCCTGCTGAACCGCGCCGCCCTGATGCCGAGCCGGGCGCAGTTGGAGGCGGCCAACGCCGAAGTCGCCGCGGCACGCGAACGCCTGCATGGCCGCGTGACGATAGATTACGTGGTGCCCGACTACTACGCGGCCCGCCCGAAGGCCTGCATGGGCGGCTGGGCACGCCAGATCATCAACATCTCCCCGGCCGGGTTGGCCCTGCCGTGCCACGCGGCGGAAACGCTGCCGGGCTTCTCCTGGCCCAACGTGCGCGACGTGTCGCTGTCCGAGGTATGGCGCGCCGACCCCGGTTTCACCCGTTACCGCGGCACCGCCTGGATGCCCAATCCCTGCCGGTCCTGCGACCAGCGCGAAGTGGACTGGGGCGGCTGCCGCTGCCAAGCCTTCGCGATCCTGGGTGACGCCGGCGCCACCGACCCGGCCTGCGCCCTGTCCCCCTCGCACCACCTGATGGCCGAAGCAACCCTAGAGGCAGACCAGCCCGCACCCAACCTGATCTACCGCCGCATCCGCACGGCAGCCCTGGTCCGGTAATGGCAAAAATCCTCTTTCTCCCTCTCCCTCCGGGAGAGGCCCGGTGTGAGGGGGTCTTGGCTGCGGAGCGGGGCGCCTCGCACACCCAAACGGCGCATTCCCGCTTAGGGCAAGCCTCGCGTTCGCCCTCCCTCCAACCCCCTCGCAAAGTGCGCGCAAGAAGCCCAGCACCCGCCCGATGAAGCGCCGCGACGCCCTCCTCCTGGCCCTAGCCGCAGCCTCACCCGTCCATGCCGCCCCAGTCGCTCACATTATACACGAAGTCGCCCCCGGCATCTGGGTGCGCCAAGGCGTCCACGAGGAGGCAACAGTCGCCAACCAGGACGGCATCGCCAACATCGGCTTCATCATCGGACATGATGCCGTTGCCGTCATGGACCCCGGCGGCAGCCTAGCGGACGGGCTGGGGCTCCGCGCCGCCCTGCGCGCCCGCACCGACCTGCCGATTCGTTGGGTCGTGATGACGCATCTCCACCCCGACCACGTCTTCGGCGCCGAGGCATTCGCCGATGACAATCCGACCTTCGTCGGCCATGCCCGAATGGCGGGGATGCTGGTCCAGCGCGGCGAGTTCTATCGCAACGCCCTTGCTGACGCCCTGGGGATCGAGGCCGCCGGCGACTATGCCAAGCCAGGCCTGCTGGTGTCGGACACCGTCGAACTGGACCTGGGCGGGCGCACGTTGCATGTGCGCGCCCACCCCACGGCGCACACCGACAACGACCTTTCCGTCCTGGACCCGCAGACCGGAACGCTATGGTTGGGCGACCTGCTGTTCGTGGATCGGGTTCCGGCTGTGGACGGCAGCATCCTGGGCTGGCTGCAGCAGACTGCCGCGCTGCGTTCGGTCCCGGCCCACCGAGCCGTACCTGGCCACGGCCCAGTCGCAGTGCCTTGGCCCGCCGCGGCCGACCCGCAAGAGCGTTATTTGGGCGGCATCGTGCGCGACATCCGTGCCATGATCCGCCGGGGCGGCGACATCGAGACCGCGGTGGCGACCGTGGGCCAGTCCGAGCGGTCCAACTGGCTCCTGTTCGACGACTACAACGGTCGCAACGTGACTATCGCGTTCAAGGAACTTGAGTGGGAATAGGCCGGCACGCCAGCCGGACCATAGGGGAGGGGACCATGAAGCGTCGTGCAGCTATGATGAGCCTAGGTCTGGCGTTGACTGCCCCCGCGCTGTTCCCCGCAGTGGCTGGGGAAAGCGACGCCGACCGGGCCGAACGCTGGCACGACCTGAAGCAAGCCGTATTCGGCGACCGTCCGGTGCAGGAGGGCACCGGCGTCATCGCGCTCGACGCCCCGGCCCGCGCCCAGGATGCGGCCTTGGTGCCGATCACCATCAGCCTGTCCGCCGGCGGCGGCACCGGCGGCGGCCGCGTCAAAGCGGTATGGGTGCTGGTGGACGGCAACCCCTCGCCCTTGGCAGGCACCTTCCACTTCGGACCCGCCGCCGATCCGCACATTCTGCGCACCCGCGTCCGGGTGGACCAATACACCCTGATGCACGCCGTCGCCGAAACCGAGGACGGGCGCCTGTTCAGCGCCGAGCGGTTCGTAAAGGCCGCCGGTGGCTGCTCCGCCCCGTCGCTCAAGGACCCGCAGCTCGCCATGTCGCGCCTGGGCCAGATGCGGCTGCGGGTGGAAGGCGAGGGGCCGGTACAGGATGGCGAGGCCACCCTGGCGCAGTTGCTGGTCAGCCATCCCAACAACAACGGCATGCAGGTGGACCAGGTCACCCATAACTTCATCCCGCCGCGCTACATCCAGGACATCACCATCCACTATGGCGACGATGTCGTGCTGAGCGTGGATGCCGATATCTCCCTCAGCGAGGACCCGGCGATCACCTTCGGCTTCGTGCCGCACGGCGCCGGGCCGTTCCGGGTAGAAGTGCAGGACAGCACCAAGGCGGTGTTCCGGCAGGAATTCCCAACAGCAATGCGAAGCTAGGCTGGATTCGGCCCGCCACCGCCAAGGCGGGCCGCCAAGGCGTCAACGTCGAAGTTCCGGCCCAGGAGGTCGGCCAACGTGTAAGGGCAGTTATCAGGAAGCAGACCCGGGCGGCTAGTGTCGTCCCTTGCCGACCTAACCCGGCGGAGCGCCCTGGCAAACAGTTCGCCCAAATTCAAACGCGGCCGCATGGACGGCGTAAACCGCCGTACTGCGTCGTCCAGGAACGTGCCGACCTCTTCGCGCCAATGATCCGCGGCCCTGCTGCCCGGCCAGGCATGCACCTTGAGAAGATGGCTCATTGCTTGCTGGATCAGGCTCTCGCAGGCCCGCAACTCGGACAGGCCCACATCCTCCACCTCCTCGATGACGTTGGCCCAATCCACGGCTTCGTTCAGCCGTTCCCCTGCAGCGATGCGGCGCAGCAGCTCCGCCTGCTGGTCCGACCACACCAACGCATCGCGCTCATAAAGACCGTCCGGCATCGCCCGTCCTCAATCGGCATCACCGCCGGGCAGCATAGCGCCCCAGCGACATCACCGCATCAATGGCACTGTAGCTCCACCTCCGCCTGCGCCCGCCGCAGCTCCTCCGTCCGCTCCTTGGCGATCGGCGTGTCGCGGAACATCGCGCCGCGTTCGCCAAGCCCGCCCTGCTGCAGGCCAAGGATGGTGTTGGCCTGCTCGTAATCCTCGTAGGGCATCACGTCGGCGATGGTGTCTATGCCGCAGGAGCACCGCTCCAGGTTCTCACGCTTGAAGCCGCTGCTGGCCAGGCAGCCGATCACGTAATCGGCCCGGGCAGCCGTCGGATAGTCATGCGCGGGATGGTGGGCCTGCGCATGGGCGGTGCCAGCGAGGGCTGCCAAACCGGCAATGACACCGGCAACGGCAATACGGATCATGGCTGCACGTCCTGGAATGTGGTCCGTTGCTCGAACGGCGGTGCCCCCATCTGCGCATCGGCCGGCATGGCAATCCGGATTTCCGCAATTCCACCCGGCACCGCGTCGGACAGAGTAAAGGTGTAGGTCTTGGCCTGGACCTGGCTGATGCGCTCCAGCCGCTCATCCCTGGCAAACGGCCGTACCGTCACGACCTGCGCCGGGATCTCCTTGCCGTTGAGCAGGAACGTCCCGGGCGCCACGTCCGCCGCGCTGACGAAACCCTCGCGTACCTTGTTGCGGAAATACGCGGCAGACAGGCCAAGCTGGTCCTTCATCTCCGTCACGTCCCGTTCCAGCGTCAGCATCAGCAGCGGGTTGCCGCGGAAGTGACTCAGCTCAGGGAAGGCAATCCGCCGCGGGCCGGTCAGGTAATCGAACGACACATCCTTCGTGCCGTCCGGGTTTACCTGGCGGATATGCAGCGTCACCGTGTCCGTGAACCCAGCCGCGCCATCCCGCGTATAAGCGTAAGCCAGAGTCTCTGGATGGCTCAGATTCTGCATGTGTGGCGTCTCGAACAGCAGCACCTGCGCCGGGCTGAGCGGCCGGGTGTCTTCCGTTTGCGAAACCTGCCCCCTGGCTGCTGTTACGCTCGTCACTCCCGCCAGCAACAAGGCCATTGCGCTCGCCCGTATCAGCATCACACTCTCACCCCAAGGAGCCTGCATCATGATCGAATTGGTCCTCATGTATTGCTTGTCAAACGACGCCGCGCAGTGCGTGCAGCCGCGTGAAGTCCGGGAGCCGATGGGCAGTCCCATCGAGTGCGCCATGCGGGCGCAGACCTTGGCGCAGGAGTTCGTGGTCATGCACCCGAGCTACCGCTTGTCAGGCTGGCGCTGCGAAGTCGACAAGCCCCGCGAACAACCAGCGTAAGCCCAGCTTCCCCTGGGAAAGGGCCGGGATAAGGGAGGGGCAGCAAGGGGCATCCCTCGCCAGCAACGGCAGGGGCTTTCTTAAACCCAACCCACCCCCGCCGTTCCCCTAACCCCAATCCTACTCCCGCAACGTGCGCTGCGCCCCGACAACCCGCGTCAGTAAACCACCACGCTGCGGATGCTCTCTCCCCGGGTCATCAGGTCGAATCCCTCGTTGATCTTCTCCAACGGCAGGATATGGGTGATGAGGTCATCAATGTTGATCTTGCCGTCCATATACCAGTCCACGATGCCCGGTACGTCTGTCCGTCCGCGCGCACCGCCAAAGGCGCTGCCCTGCCAGACCCGCCCCGTCACCAACTGGAACGGCCGCGTGCTGATCTCTTGGCCCGCCCCGGCCACGCCGATGATCGTGCTCTTGCCCCAGCCCTTGTGCGCGCACTCCAGCGCCTGCCGCATCAGCGTCGCACTGCCCACGCACTCGAAGGAATGGTCGGCCCCACCCTTCGTCAGGTCCACGAGGTAGGGTACGATATCCCCCTCAACCTCCTTCGGATTGACGAAGTGGGTGACGCCGAACTTCTCGGCCAGCGCGCGCCGGGCCGGGTTGATGTCCACGCCGACGATCATGTCCGCCCCGGCGATCCGGGCGCCCTGCACCACGTTCAAGCCGATGCCCCCCAGCCCGAACACCACGACGTTGTCGCCGGGCTGCACCTTCGCGGTGAAGATGACCGCGCCGACCCCGGTGGTGACGCCGCAGCCGATGTAGCAGATCTTCTCGAACGGCGCGTCCTCACGCACCTTTGCCAGGGAAATCTCCGGCAGCACCGTGAAGTTGGCAAACGTCGAGCAGCCCATGTAGTGCAGGATCGGCTTGCCGTTCAGGCTGAACCGGCTGGTCCCGTCCGGCATCAGGCCGCGTCCCTGCGTCACCCGTATCTTCTGGCACAGGTTGGTCTTCCGGCTGAGGCAGTACTCGCACTCCCGGCATTCCGGCGTGTACAGCGGGATGACGTGATCACCCT
>CAXTDP010000090.1:0-12344 GCA_964242295.1 uncultured Acetobacteraceae bacterium
GATGACCTGCGGCCGTGCCAGGCCGCGCAAGCCTGCTTAGCTTTTCACCTTCGTGCAAACCTACAAGGGTTTGCTTAGCATAAGAAATCGGTAGACGCCCAGCAGGCGACCGCCGCGGTGAAGTGACCAGCCCACGGCATCACGCCGTCGAACTGGTTCAGGAAGCACTCTCCTGCGGCTGCTACGCTGCCGCGACATGGAAAGGTCATCGACATGACAGACACACTTGCCCTCAACATGACCGAAGAGATGATCCGAAGCGCAGGCGGTGCCGGGATCATGATACGGTCATGGTATCCTGATCGCAAGGCGTTGGGAGTCGTCGTGATTGTCCCAGGTTTCAACGCGCATGGCGGTCGTTACCAATGGGTTGCTGAACAGTTTAATGCTGGTGGGATCGCCGTGTTCGCGGTTGATTTGCGGGGTCGCGGAAGATCGGAGGGCGAACGGTTTTACGTTGATAGTTTTGAGGACTACGTCGCTGATGTCGCGGCGGCCGTTGCATTGGCCGGATCGCGCGAGCCTGGCCTGCCAGTCTTTTTGATGGGTCATAGCGCCGGCGGCGTCGTTGCCTGCTTCTTCGCTCTGGCACACCTGGATGAACTCGCCGGTCTGATCTGCGAAAGCTTCTCCTTCGAACTACCGGCGCCTTCCTTCGCGCTGGCGGCATTGAGAGGCCTGAGCCATATTCTTCCGCATTCCCGTCTGGTGGGCCTCAAGAACGAGGACTTCTCGCGTGATCCAGTGGTCGTTCAAGGCATGAATGATGATCCGCTCATCGCAAACGAGGTTGAGGCAACACAGACGATCGCGGAAATGACACGCGCTAGCGAACGACTGCAGAGCTTGTTTGCGGAGATCACGCTGCCGGTGCTGATCCTTCACGGCACTGCGGACAAGGTGGCGAAGCCAAGCGGCAGCCAGCATTTCTATGCTAAAGCAGGTGCATCGGACAAAACACTTAGGCTGTATGAGGGTCACGTTCACGACCTGCTGAACGACCGCGGCAAAGAGCTGGTTATGTCAGACATCAGTCATTGGATTGATGGCCGCCTGCACCGAAACTAACGTGGACGCAAGCCCTCGGCATCTTGGTTAAGCCGATCAATTGGGGACGAGAGCCATCCTTATCAAAACAAAAGCCGACAAGGGCATCAAGTCTCTTGTGAAGTTTGCGCCTTTGCATCTGCTTTACGCTTGCCACAAAGTGCATCTCGACGAGCCCGGGCTTGTCGCACAAGAGTTGGTATCGTGGACCTCGCTCAGTCCCCTCACCTTGCTCATCGGCCAGCTATCTCCGGCTCAAGGAGGCCCACACCACGGGTGTTGAGCCGGTGGGCGCAGCCGCATCCTCACGCCGAGATATGCCATCGGCGCCAGCAGTGCGGCGGCCGCCACCTTGCCTTGAGACCCGGCGCTTGATGTAGCTCCGGCCAGCCCTGCTCGGAGGAGGGGGACATATCGCCCTCCATAGTCCCCGCAGGACCGCCGCGGCGGCCGTGCTCCTGGCGTCCGAGGCTTCGAGCTTCATCAACGGCACTGCCATCAAGGTGGACGGCGGCTAAGCCTGGTTCTGAACCGCAAGCCGCAGCTCCTGTTTCAGCGGCGACGCGAGATCAACCATTGAAGGATAGAGCCATGACCAAGCCTTCCGTTACCGGCGCGACTGAACCCGGAGACAAACCGAGGACTGAGGTGGAGCACTATGACATCGTCGTCTTCGGCGGCGGCAAGGCCGGCAAGACGCTGGCGATGGACCAGGCCGACGCTGGGAAGCGCGTCGCCATGGTCGAAGCCGGCATGATCGGCGGCTCCTGCATCAACATCGCCTGCATCCCATCCAAGGCGCTCGTGCGCAGCGCGCAGCTTGTCGAGCTGGCGCGACGCGCCAACGCGGTCGGGCTTATCCATACCGGCCCGGTGGCAGCCGACATGGGTCACGTCGCCGTGCGCACTGCCGAGGTCGTGGCCGGCATGGTCGCCGCGAACCGCGCGGCGTTCGCGGCCAGCGGGTTCGATCTGCTGCTCGGCTGGGGCCGCTTCGTCGGCCCGCGCGTGATCGAGGTTGCTACCGACGCCGGGCCAAGGCGCGTGACCGGCGATCGCATCTACCTCGACCTCGGTACCAAGGCCGCCATCCCGGCCATCCCGGGCCTGCTTGAGGCGGAGCCGCTCACCCATGTCGAGGCGCTGAAGCTTGATGTGCTGCCCACGCGGCTGCTGGTGATCGGCGGCGGCTACATCGGCATGGAGATGGCCCAGGCCTTTCGCCATCTCGGCAGCGAGGTCGTGGTTCTCGAGACGGGCCGCCAGCTTGCCGCGCGCGAGGATGCGGATGTTGCGGTGGCGATCGGGGAGCTGTTCACGGGGGACGGGATCGAACTCGTGCTGGACGCGCGGATCGCCGGGGTGTCCGGCCGCTCCGGGACGGGCGTGGCAGTCCGCCTGGAGGACGGCCGCAGCTTCGCCGGCTCGCACGTGCTGGTCGCGGCGGGGCGCACGCCGATGACAGCCGGGATCGGGCTTGACATCGCCGGGGTGGCGCTGGACGGGCGCGGCTTCGTCCACGTTGATGAGGCGTTGAAAACGAGCGCACCCGGTATCTGGGCGATGGGGGAAGTCGCCGGCAGCCCGATGTTCACGCACATCTCGCTCGACGACTACCGCGTGGCAAAGAGCGGCATCGCGGGCGGGACGCGCACCACCGTGGGGCGGATGGTGCCCTACGCGGTGTTCATTGATCCCGAGTTCGCCCGCGTCGGGCTGAGCGAAACCGAGGCGTTGAAGGCCGGCATCCCTTACCGGCTGGCGAAGATGCCGGTGGATGCCGTTCCCCGTGCGCGCACCCTTGGCGAGCGGACCGGCTTCATGAAAGCCCTGGTGGCGGTTGACGACGACCGGATCCTTGGTTTCGCGATGCTCGGCGCGCAGGCGGGTGAAGTCATGACCATCGTGCAAATGGCGATGCTGGGCGGCTTGCCCTACACGGCGCTGCGCGACGGCATCCTGACCCATCCGACCATGGCAGAGGGCTTGGGCATGCTGTTCGCGAAAGTCCAACCTAAGAAGTCTATGGGCTTGGATGCTGTCCCGGTGAAACATGCGGCCTAGCTGGGCCGCGCGCAACAGCATGCACAGGCGTGTTCGCTTGTAACACGGCAGGCCAATACGCCGTTCTGCTATATGTCTTGAACCCCGTGATTGATTTCCCGTCTGCCAAAACGGCTACACAATTCTGGCGGATGCCGCGAGCTGGACGACATAAACGAGGCTGCTGTCAGCGGATGCACGCCGCACGGTCTCGCATCAAGGCGGCACCCCCGGCGGGTGAACGCCGGGCGGCCCGCACTTCAACATCAGGAGGCTTCGATGACACGTCGTGGTTTGGTTCTGTCCGCATCAGCGTCGGCAGTTGCGCTGGCCATTGGCAGCGCCCGATTGGGCGTCGCATACGCCCAGGCAGGGGACGGCCGAGACGCCTTCAGCATTGCGTCCGCCGACCCACGGTTCCGGACCTTCACGTCCATCGTGCAGAAGAGCGGCCTGGAGCCGTCGGCACGGGGGACGCAGCCCTTCACCATCTTCATGCCGACCGAGGCGGCGTTCGACCGCTACCCGGAGCTGCGCGCCAGCCTGCTCGGGCCGGCGTCCGAGGCGTTCCCCGATACGCACGCGCTGGTGATGTTCGTCAGGGCGCACGTGCTGCTCGGCCTGCATCCGACGCCGCCGCTTGGGGAGCGGAGGGTGCGGGTCATGACCCGGGTGGGAACCACGATCGACATCATCAACACGACGCCTCCGACGATAAGCTGGCAAAGCTCCGGCGGGCGCACCGGCACCGCCACCCTGTCGGAGGCGCCGATCATCGCGAGCAACGCGCTGATCTACCCGATTGACAACCCCATCCTGCTGGTTTCGTCATCGGACACGCAATGACCCTTCGGGGGGACGGCCGGGTGCCACTCCCGGTTTAGGGGAGGGCTGGTAGCGGCTGACCTCAGGTGCGTTGACCCCTAAAGGAGGCGACGAGTCGAAATGTCATGGACAGCAATCAAACAGCCATAAGGCAAGGCGCACCTGGTGGGCGGTCAGATGACACGAGGGTTGAGCTTCCGTTCCTGCTTCGACCAGCGGTTTTCCAAGCCAGTGCGAGCCTGCGAGTCGGGATGGCGAGGCTGGGCAAACCGGCCAGGAACCAGGAAGACTGGCCTGCGGCGGATTTTTCTTGGCGCCGCCCTTGGCGGCGGCTTCTGTCTTGGTCGGGATTACTGGCTGGTGGGCCGGTTTCGTGTCTTGACCGATGACGCCTCTGTCGAAGCCGAGACCATCACGATTGCTCCGAAGATGCCGGGCTTGCTCGCCATGCACAAAGGCAAGGCGAATGTCATTCTGCTGATCTTCCTGAAATCGTAAGAGGAGCAGGCAATGCCACAGAGCACGATGCACACCGCGATTGTTGAAGTCACTCACGTTACGATCTCATGTAGGCGACCGTTTGAAGCTGTGCGTGATGCAATCGTCAAAGACATACCAGCGCTTGATCCCCGACTCGTGAAACTATTGACAGACGCGAGTGCTGCGGAGATCGAGGAACGACGCGCCGCCGGGCCAAAACTCTGGCTGTTCGAGACTCGCGATCATGGGGCGCTCGTTGCTGCAGAGGGACATGCGAAGAAGGCGATCCAGTTCGAGATCGGCAATCCGCTGACGGCCGAGCAGATGACGCGCCACCGCCTGGCCGCGGGTCTATATGCACCGCTGCGCGTCGTTCTCTACGGGGACGAGCAGGTTCGTGCGGTCTTTGAATACGATTTGCCGTCCTCCCTGTTTAACCAGTTTGGAGTCGAGGAGGTAGCCAAGATAGGGCGCGAGCTCGATGAGGAGTTGAAGCAAGCGCTGATGGCGGCTGCGGGCTAGGGCTGCCGCACGCCAGCCCTAGCCAGGGTATCTGGCGATCAAAGGCTCGGCCGTGCGTTTCGGGGTGTCGCACACAAGGACGCATCATAGACATGAAAGCGATGATCTTTGAGGAAACGGGTGAGCCGGCGAATATTCTTCATATCCGCGATGTTCCCGACCCTACGCCCGGCCCTGGCAACATCCTTGTGCGCGTACTGCTGTCCCCGGTGCACCCGGCCGACTTGCACGTGATGCGGGGGCGCTTCGGTCGAACGCCTGCTTTGCCAACCAGTCCCGGCATCGAATGTGTCGGCGTTGTCGAGGCATTGGGTGCCGGCGTGGAAGGCCCCGAGCCGGGAACGCGGGTCGTCTTGCTGGATGTTTGGGCGAACTGGCGCGAGTTGGTGGTTGCTCCGGCCGACCGGGTCATCCCCGTTCCCGACGCGGTCAGCGACCAGGATGCTGCACAGGCCATGATCAATCCCGTTACCGCGTTGGTCTTGACCATGGCTGAGCATCGCCTTCGCCCGGGCGAGTGGCTTGCCCAGACTGCCGCTGGGTCCACTGTCGGCCGTCTGGTACTGCAGCTTGCACGAAGCGAGGGATTTCGCACGCTTAACCTGGTGCGGCGGTCTGCGCAGGTCGCTGAGATCGCGGAATTGGGCGGCGACTTGACCTTGTGCACGGAAGATGCGGATTGGCCGGCTCAGTTTGCGCGCGCCGCCGAGAGCGGCGGGCTCAAAAAGGCAATTGATTGCGTTGGTGGTCGGGTCGGCGCCACCGTGGCGCGAGGGCTGCAACCTGGCGGCAAACTCCTGGTCTACGGCGCGCTCTCCTCGCACCGGCAGTCCGATCCGGCGGCATTCGAGATGCCGATCTTCATGCCACGGTTGATCTACTCGGCGTCCAGTGTGCAGGGATGGTTTTTGTTTCATTGGCTTGACGTCACACCAATCGCGGAAACCTCGGCTGCCCTTCGCAGCATCCTCGACCGTCTGGCGACCGGACAGTTACTGCTGCCACCCGCGAAGACCCACCGAGCCAGCGAATTGTCGGCCGCTCTTGCCCAGGCCGAAGCCTCCGATCGTGAGGGAAAGCCGCTGATGGATATCACGACCTTGGGTGCTTGAGCCAGAGTAGCCGTGTTGTATGGGCCTGGGATGCGGGCGCAGCTACCCCATGAACCTTGCCGGGTCAGCCGGAGGCCCCAATCCCTGAGAAGGTGGAGCCATGACGGCGAAAGCAACAACTCGACCCCATGCCGAACGACAAGGTGCGCCCCAGCGCCGCCGCTTGCGCCCGCATGGCGGCGATCTTCTCGCCCACGGCGTCCGGCGGCTCGCCCCAGGTCAGGTAAACGTCAACGCGCTCCGCCGCCACGGCCTGCCCGGCGGGGGAGGAGCCGCCGAAGTACAACGGAGGATAAGGCGACTGCACCGGCGGATACAGCAGCTTGCCGCCCTCGATGGCCATGTGCTTGCCGCGGAAGCCCACGGTCTCGCCCTGCATCAGCCGGCACCAGATGTGCAGGAACTCGTCCGTCGCGGCATAGCGGGCGTCGTGGTCCAGCCACACGCCGTCGCCGCGCAACTCCGCCGGGTCGCCGCCGGCGGCGACGTTCATAAGCAGCCGGCCTTCGCTCAGCCGGTCAAGCGTCGCCGCCATGCGGGCAGACATCGCCGGCTCGTGCAGGCCGGGCCGGACGGCGACCAGGGAGCGCAGCCGCCGGGTCAGCGGCACCATGGCGGAGGCCACGACCCAACTGTCCCTGCATGACTTGCCGGTGGGCAGCAGCACGCCGAAGTATCCCAGCTCGTCGGCCGCCCGGGCGATCTGGCCGAGGTAGCTGAGCGTCACGTGACGCGCCCCGGTGCTGGTCCCCAAGTAGCGCCCGTCCCCGTGCGTCGGCAGGAACCACAGGATGTCGGTTTCAGGCGTGGCGGTCATGCCTGCGGACGCCAGACCGCAGACGTCACGTCCAGCCGCCGCGGGATCAGCTTGAGGTCGAAGAAGGTATCGGCGATGCGCTGCTGGTCGGCGGCGACCTCGGGCGTCAACGGCGACACGCCGTAGCCCATGCGTCCGATGGCGCGGGCTATGACGGGCTGAGACAGGCCCATGCTGGCGGCCAGCAGGCGCGTTGCCTCGGCCTGGTTCTGCTCGGCCCAGCGGTCGGTCGCGTCAACCTGCGCGTTGAGCAGGCGCAGGATGTCCGGCTGCGTGCCGGCGAAGTCCCGCGTGGCCAGGAAGAACTGCCGGTTGGGCGCAAGCCCGGTGCCGTCGGCCAGCGTACGCGCACCGGTGGCCTCCTGCGCCGCCGACAGGAACGGGTCCCAGATCGCCCAGGCGTCCACGGCGCCGCGCTCGAACGCCGCACGGGCATCAGACGGCGCCAGGTAGGCGGTGCTGATGTCGGAGGGCTTCATCCCGGCGCTGGCCAGCGCCTGCACCAGCAGGTAGTGGACGTTGGATGCCTTGTTGAGCGCGACGGTGCGGCCCCGCAGGTCAGCTAGGGTGCGGATCGGCGAGTCCTTGGGCACCAGGATCGCCTCGCCCGCCGGCGACGGCGGCTCGTAACCGACATACAGCAGCGGCGACCCGGCGGCCTGCGCGAAGATGGGTGGCGCCTCCCCCGTGGTGCCGAAGTCCAGTGCTCCGGCGGTCAAGGCCTCCAGCAGTTGCGGGCCGCCGGGGAACTCGTGCCAGGACACGGTCCAGCCCAACGGCTGCAAGGCGCGCTCCAGCTCCCGCCGCTCGCGCAGGATGATGAGGGTGCCATACTTCTGCACGCCGATGCGGACCTCCTTGCCGGCGGCCCGGGCCGGGGCTGCCCAGGCAGCGGCGGCAACGGCGCCCGCTGCCAGCACGCTGCGCCGGCCAAGGCTGGTACGCGGTGATCCAATCATGTGCGGCGCTCCGGGCAAAGCAAGGCCGGGTGGCCCCGCTTGTATCGCCATACGTTTGTACTGACGGTCTATTTGCCTCAAGGCGCCGGCACAAGTTTGCAAGCAGCGACCGTAATGGGCAACTGCGACAGTGGGATGCTTTCGTTGTGCGACGCTTCGAAAGCATACGGTTCTGTTCCGGTTCACCCGGACGGCTGCGGCAAGCTCCAGAATGTTAATGGCCTGACGATGGCAATTGGCCCGGAGCATGGCAAACTCCACAAGGCCAGCCGAACAGCACTTAACCCTACAAACTCCCTTGGCGACTTACAGCCGATTTCTTTTTATTGAAAATAGTCCGAGACATCACTGCGTCTGATTGACGGGACGCACGGTTGGCGTCATGCATCTGCGTGTTTTAGTTACGCTCTCTGCGCGCTGGATCGTTTAGTGTTTGGAACCGTAGCGGGGCACTGCGATGTTCCACCTGGCCTGACGATCCGCCGTGTTCCAGCCAAAGCAAGTCAAAGCTGCATCTAAGGCCAGTCATTGAAGTCGAGGCAAGCATGTCCCAAGCTCATGTGATCGAGGTCGAGGGGACCTTCATAGGCGCCGCCGTGCCGGTCCAAGATGGCTACCTGTTCCGATCCGTCCATCCCAGGCTGGAGGACCTCGACAGTTGGACGTGCGCGTCGCTGGATGAGATGCGCCAGGTCGCGCACCAGTGTTTCATGGCCGGGCGAGGGGGCGCGCCAACCTTTTCCCAGGCACTGGCAGGGCAGGGAGGGGACACTGCCTTGACGGAGCGCCGCCGGCCGCCAGCCGCATCGGGGCTGCCCCGATGAATGGCGGCATGACTCGACGTCTCCTCCCAAACTGGCCGGGGCAATCCGCCCCGGCCTTTTTTGGACGGAAGGTCTGCCGCCGCGCCGTGCTGGCGCACGCCGAGGACTCGCTGCGGATCGGCGTCATGTCGGGGGACGCCGAGGTCCTGATGGAGCACGTCGCGGACGAGGCGAAGTCGCGCGGCCTCCAGCTGCAGGTCACGGCGTTCTCCGACTACCTGCTGCCGAACGAGGCGCTGGACCACGGCGACCTGGATGCGGCAGTCGTGAACACCGACTGTGCGCTCAAGGCCAACCTCGGCCTGGACCTGCGCATCGGCAGCGAGGCGGTGGACGGCAACCCGTATCGTAATGCCATCGCCGTGCGGGCCGGCAGCGAGGGTGATCCGCGGCTGCGCACCCTGGTGGACGCCTATCACTCGGATGCGGTGCGGCAGTTCATCTTCGGTTACTACCAGGGCCGGCAGCTTCCGGCATGGTGAGCATGGCGCCCCTCGGCCCCAGGGCTGCGCCGGCGGTCTCGGCCGGTCCGGTGGCGCAGGTGTCCCGGGTATCCAAGCGGTTCGGGCCGGTTGAAGCGCTGCACGACGTGTCGCTCGACGTGCCGCGGGGCGGGGTGCTGGGCATCATCGGCCGCAGCGGTGCGGGCAAGTCCACGCTAATCCGCTTGCTGAACGGCCTGGAGCGCCCGGACAGCGGCTCCGTCCGGTTCGAGGGACAGGAGCTGACCGGCCTCAGCGAGCGCGCCCTGCAGCCCGTGCGCCAGCGCATCGGCATGATCTTCCAGCACTTCAACCTGCTGTCGGCCAAGACCGTCGCCGCCAACGTCGCCCTGCCGCTGCGCATCGTCGGACGCGCCAAGCCCGAGCGCACGCGCCGCGTCGCCGAGCTGCTGGACCTGGTGGGACTGTCCGACAAGGCCGCAGCCTACCCGGCGCAACTGTCCGGCGGGCAGAAGCAGCGGGTCGGCATTGCCCGCGCCCTCGCCGCTGACCCGGCGCTGCTGCTATCGGACGAGGCAACCTCCGCGCTCGACCCGGAAACCACGGCCTCCATCCTGGCGCTGCTGCGGGACATCAACCGCCGCCTCGGCCTTAGCATCGTGCTGATCACCCACGAGATGAGCGTAATCCGGGCCGTCGCCGATGAGGTCGCGGTCCTGGAGGGTGGACGCTTGATCGAGCAGGGGCCGGTGGCGGAGGTGCTGACCCGCCCACAGGCGCCCGGCACTCAGCGCTTGGTTGCGGCGGTTCAGCCCCCCTTGCCCCAAGTGTTGCGCGCCGCGCTGGTGCCGCACCCTGCCTGGGACCGGGACCCCGTGCTGCGTATTGACGTCATCGGCGAGGAAGCGCGCGGCCCGGTGCTGGCCCGGCTAGGCGCCGCCGTGGGCGCGGAGGTCACCCTGCTGCACGGCGGCATGGACCATGTGCAGGACCAGCCGTTCGGCCGCCTCTGGGTCAGCCTGCACGGCCCGGGACTTGACCTGGGCGAACGTGCCGCGGCCTTCCTGCGGGACGGCGTGAGCCAGGTGGAGGTCATCGGGCATGTCTCCCGCGCTGCTTGATCTGCTGCTCCGCTCCATGGGCGAAACACTGGTGATGGTGGGCGTATCCGCCGTGATCTCCGTCGCGGCCGGCCTGCCGCTGGCGCTGGTCCTCGTTGCCACCGACCGCGGCGGCATCTGGCCGCAGCCGGCGCTCAATCGGGTGCTGGGCGGGGTGGTGAACGCAGTGCGGTCGGTGCCCTTCATCATCCTGCTGGTCGCGCTGATCCCGCTGACGCGCTTGGTGGTCGGCACCTCCATCGGGACGGAAGCCGCCATCGTGCCGCTGTCCATCGCCGCCACTCCCTACTATGCCCGTATCGCCGAGGTGTCCCTGCGCGAGGTTGGGCGCGGGCTGATCGAGGCGGCACGGGCCATGGGTGCCAGCCGCGCCACCATCATACGCGACGTGCTGATCCCCGAGGCGCTGCCGGGCCTGGTGTCCGGCTTCACCGTAACGCTGGTGACACTGATCGGCTCATCGGCCATCGCGGGCGCCGTGGGTGCGGGCGGGCTGGGAGACCTCGCGATCCGCTACGGCTACCAGCGGTTCGAGACGGGGGTGATGGTCGCCGTGGTGGCGGTGCTGATCGTGCTGGTGTGCGGAGTTCAGTGGGGCGGCGACCGGCTGGCCCGGCTGCTGGATCGCCGGTGAAGGGGGCTTGATGATGATTTTCCGACGCATGGTCCTGGCGGCTGGGCTGCTTCTTGCAGGCCCGGCGATGGCTGCGGACGGCCCGCTTCGCGCTGGCACCAGTTCAGGCCCGTATGCGGTCATCCTGGATTACGCCGCGTCGCTCGCCAAATCGCAGGGGCTGGATGTGAAGGTGGTCGAGTTCACCGACTACACCATCCCGAACGAGGCGATGGCGCATGGCGACCTGGATGTCAGCAACTTCCAGAACCTGCCGTACCTGGAGAACGCGGTCGCCACCCGCGGCTATGACATCGTCCCCGTCGAGCGCAGCATCATCACGCCGCTCGGCGTTTATTCCAAAAAGCTCAAGAGCCTCGCAGACCTGCCGGACGGCGCGCAGGTCGCCATCCCGAACGACCCGGCGAACGGCGCCCGCTCACTGCTGCTGCTGGAGCATGCGGGATTGATTAGGGTCGCGCCGGGCGTCGGCACCAAGGCCACCGTGCTCGACGTTGCCGCCAACCCCAAGCACCTGCGCTTCCTTGAACTGGACGCCGCCCAGGTCGCCCGCTCGCTCGACGACGTTTCCGCCGCCGCCGTCAACCTCAACTACGCCATCCCTGCCGGGCTGGACTCCAGGTCCGCCTTGCTGAAGGAGGACGAGGAAACCCGCTATGGGCTTTGGTTCACGACACGGGCCAAGGACCGCAACGACCCGCGCGTGGCCAAGCTGATCGCGATCTATCGTTCGCCGGAGGTGAAGCAGTTCATCCTGGACCGCTTCGGCGGCACCATCGTCCCGACTTGGTAGGCACGGCGCATGGTTGGTGAGATCAGGCTGAATGCGTTCACGATGAACTGCGTCGGCCATCAGTCGCCGGGCCTGTGGACCCACCCGCGCGACCGGACGGCGGAGCACGGGACGCTGGGCTACTGGACGGACCTGGCGCGGGTGCTGGAGGACGGGCTGTTCGACGGCGTGTTCCTGGCCGACGTGCTGGGCGTCTATGACGTTTATGGCGGCAGTCCCGATGCCGCCCTGCGGCGGGGTGTGCAGGTTCCGGCGCACGACCCCTTGCTGGTCGTCCCCACCATGGCGGCCGTCACGCGGCACCTTGGGTTTGGCGTGACGGTCAACCTGTCCTACGAGCCACCTTTCCCCTTCGCGCGCCGCATGTCCACGCTGGATCACCTGACCGGGGGGCGCATCGGCTGGAACATCGTGACCGGCTACCTGGACAGCGCCGCACGGGCCGCCGGGCACCCGGTGCAGGCGGCGCACGATGACCGCTATGACCTTGCCGATGACTACATGGCCGCGGCCTACAAGCTGTGGGAAGGAAGCTGGGCGGACGACGCCGTGGTGCGCGACCGCGCCGCCGGGGTGTATGCCTGGCCGGACCGGGTGCGCGCGGTCAGCCACCCCGGGCCGCACCACCCGATGCACGCGATCCACCTGTCCGAGCCGTCGCCGCAGCGCACCCCGGTGCTGTATCAGGCCGGCTCCTCCCCACGCGGCCGGGCCTTCGCCGCCC
>CAXTDP010000091.1:0-12331 GCA_964242295.1 uncultured Acetobacteraceae bacterium
CGTCACGGAGCGCAAGCTGGCCGGAGCCTCGCTGCTGTCGCGCATCCGCATCCTGGAGATGGAGCGAGAGGGCGACACACGAGTCCTCGGCAGCATCGGCGGCTTCGAGCTGAAGACCGCTGGGCAGCGGATATGGACGGGGAGGGAGTTCTATCGGCAGGAGGTCTATGAGCAGAGCGTCTGGCTGGACCGCACGGGCTGGGAGCAGGAAGTGAAGATCGATGCCGACCTGACCGCCATGGGGCTGGTGTCGCGCCTGGAATACACGCTCGACCGCTTCGAGGCGGACCTGGCCGAGCACCGGCGCCGGGTGGAGGAGGCGACCCAGCGCATCCCGGCCTATGAGCAGCGGCTGGGCCAGCCGTTCGCCTATGCGGCGGAACTGGACGCGAAGGAGGCCGAGCTTGACGGCATCGAGGAGAGCCTGGCCGGCACACCGGGAGAGGGGGAGCAGGACGAGGCAGCCGCGGCATAGCCATGCCGGACCAGGTTGGTTCCAGGCGGCGGCAGGTGGCGCGCTGCCGCCTGCTGGCCCGTGCAGCCAGCATTTGCGCCAAACCCGAGCCACCGTCCGTGATTATGTTGTTATTGCAATGATCCCGGGACAGTCATGGATTAGACTCATGACGAAAGAAAACCCCCCCAACCCTCACGCACAGCTGAAGCCTTTAAAGGCCAAAGAAATTGCAGGTCGCATAGTTGAAGCCGAGATGCGCGACGATTGGGCAATCGCCGATTTGCTGCGGCCTAATCTCCGCAAGGCCAATAAGGTCCGCAAGGCTGACGGGCTGCCAGCTATTAGAGCGACACAAGCAGAGTATTTCCAGGACGCAAAACAGACGCCTTCAACGCTGATGCCGAAACTGTCACCGAAACGGAAAAAAGAGCATCGGCAATGACTGACCCTGCCGCACTCGCTGCCGCAATGTCGGCGCGGCTGGCGCAGGTTCAGGCGCCGCCGGGCTGCTGGCGGCCTCGGCCACGGCAGCCTCCGCAGCCCCGTACGCCTGGCGCGCGAGCGCAGGGGCGACGATGCACTCGTGCAGGAACCGGTCCGCCATCCGCTGCCGGACCTTGCGTGAGGCGCGCTCGAACATTTGCACCTTGCTACCCCAGTCCCGGCGACAGCAGGTGGCGCTGCCGCTTGCTGGCCCGTGCGGTCAGCATTTGCGCCAAGCCCGTGCTACACCATCATCAGGTAGTGTGGTTTGCAAAAAGAAAGCAGATAGCATGACGACCTTCCCCGTCGTCGAAGCCTACCGAGCAGAGCTGCAAATGACGGACTACCGCCGCCTCGACGATGCTGAACTCGCCGAGGTGCGCCGCCGTTACGCGGCCTCGCGGCACAGCAGCGCGATCGAGGGCACGCATCCCACCGCGGAGCAGGAGGCGTTCTACGCCATGCTGCACGACCTGCGGGTGCCGCGGGACCTGGCCAGCGCCTACAGCCGGCGCTTCCTGCACGAGCGCATCGTCGGCCCGGCCCTGACGCGCCAGGTGGAGCGCGAGGACGTGGCGGCACGCGCGTAGCCCCGACCGGCCGTGTCCAAGGCAGACGAGGATTACGCCTTCGGCTTGTATCCCGACGGCTTGGGCGTGCTGCGCAACAAGCTCGGCCTGCGCGATGCCAAGGCCCTGCGGGAGGCGGAGTACCAGGCCACCGCCGACCGCGAGCGCGACGCCCCGGTTCCCGCCGACAAGGGAGGGCTACCAGGCTCTGCACCGCCACCTGTTCCAGGAGGTGTTCGACTGGACGGGCGAGCTGCGGACCGTCAACTTCGGCAAGGGCGGCTCGCGGTTCGCCACCGACCGCTTCCTCGACAGCACGCTCGACACGCTGTTCGCCGAACTGGCCCAATGCGACCTCCTGCGCTGGCGTACCGGCGAGCGGTTTGCCGAAGGGGCGGCCCACCACGTCTCGGAGTTGAACGTCGCGCATCCGTTTCGAGAAAAAACGGACGCGCGATGAGATTGCACCTGTCGCAACTGGCGGGACAGGCTGGGCACGTCCTTGACGTCACCCGGACGACCGGGCCGGCCTGGATGGAAGCCAGCATCCGCGGCTTCGAGGGCGGCGAACGGCCACTAGCGAACCTGATCGTCGGCGCGATCACGCCGAACCGCTGGCTGCGGCCGGACGACGCGCTGGCCGAGCTGACGACCGCGGCGGAGCAGGGTAGTGTCACAGTTCGAATGTCGGCTCCTGGTGGGAAGCAGTCATTCAAGGTGCACGCTGGCATTGCCCGGTGTAGTGCTGGATTACGATCCACGATGTAAGCTCTTTCGATGCCTAACTACGACGCTTCGATGTTCAAGTTTGATCCTGCCCCGAAAGTCATCACCTTCGACTGCTATGGCACGCTCGTGCAGTGGTACGAGGTGCTCTTGCGGGAGATCGGAGCAATTCTCGTCGCTCAAGGCCGGAACGCGGCAGAAGCTTCCACATTGCTCGACACGTTTTCGCAGCACTCACGCCGTCTTGAGGCCGAGCGACCCCATCGGCTCTACAAGGACATCCTGCGCACCGGCTTCCGTGCCGCTCTGACGGAACATAGCCTCGCTCCCGGCGAAGATGTCGTGGAACGGCTCGCGACCGCGATCCCCACCATGGGGCCACATCCCGAGGTGCCGGATGTGCTGCGGCGGCTGCGCGAGCGCTACAAGCTCGCGATCTTCACGAACTCGGATGAGGACCTCATCGTTCATAACGTGGCGCGGCTCGGCGTGCCCATCGACTACGTCATCACCGCCGAGCGGGCGCAAGCCTACAAGCCATCCCAGCAACTCTTCGAGCACGCCTATCGCACGATGGGAGTAAAGAAAGATGAGACCGTTCACGTCGCGATGGGTATGTTCCTCGACATGAAGGCGTGTCACGAGCTTGGGGTGCGAGGCATCTGGGTGAACCGGCTAGGGCAACGCGGCAACCCGGACTGGCTACCCTACGCGGAAGTCTCTGACCTGGATGGAGCCGCCGCATTACTCCTGCCAGCACGAGACTGAGATGGCGCTGCGCTTCGTCCGCTTTGGGCGCAAAACTGCCGCGTGGCTGTAAGTCAGATCACAGCATTATCATCGCGTCTGCAGGTCCTTGGCACAGCCCACAGTTACACGAGACTTCTGCGACTCGCACTGCCTCCACGGGTTGGTCAACAAAAAAGGTCGACGCCTATGCCACGAGCGCGTGGCGCGCTGTCACGGCGCTCTCATCGGCTTTGGTCGGGAACGGGATCCTCAACCACGAGCCATCAGTCCGATCGCATTCGCGAGGATCCGCCCGGCCATCAGCGCTCCTGCCCCGTACTGATCTCGTGCCGGCATGAATTCCACCAGATTGAACCCAGCGATCCGCGCCTTTGCCGCCACCCCTTGCAGCAATCCGACCATCTGCCAATAACTCAGCCCGCCCGGCGTTGGCGCGATCACTGCCGGCATGATCGTTGGATCCAGTCCGTCGCAATCGAAAGCGAAAATCACTTCCGAACCGGCCGGCACCAGCTCCAGCACCGTCCCGATCCCTTTCTCCTGCACCGCCTGCCCCGAGACGAACACGCATCCGGCCGCCTCCGCATCCGTTAGATCCTGCGGCCGCGCTGATCCGGTACCACGCTGTCCCACTTGGATGACCCGCTCAAAAGCCCCCATCTCCGCAGCTCGCCGCATGGTCGACGACAGCCCCATCCGCTCGCCATCGACCTCGTCGCGCCAATCGATATGCGCATCCACATGCACAATCACATAGCGTCTCGCCTCCGCGAATGCCTGCAGGTTCGGAATCTGCACCGAATCATCGCCCCCGATCAGCACTGGTATCGCACTTCGCGACAAGATCGTCTGCGTCGCCGCCTGAATGCGCGCCCGGTTTCCCGCCGGGTCGTCCGGGTTGCAGGCGAGATCGCCGAGATCCACCGCCCTTACGCCGTTTCCGCCCAGCAACGGTCCGCCCAGATCAAAATCATGATGCTCAATCGTTGCAGCGTAGTGCGCCATCGCTGCACGTATTGCCCGAGGCGCATCAGCACAATAAGCGCCCACTCGCCCATACGGCGTCGCGCACGGCACTCCCAATACGGCAATGCCCGCCTCGAACCTGCCCAGCTCGCCGCCCGGCAGCCCCATGAACGTGCTCGCCTTACTACTGCCATACATCGCCCCAGCATCTGGCGCCGTCCCACCCATTGTCCTCTCCCTGGCTAAGTTCGACTTTGGCCATCTTTACAATCTTTGTCGCCGTTGAGTCGCCCGTGATCGGCCCGGCCTTGCACGGTTGAACTGCAGCGGCGGCTCCTGCAATGTCGTGCTTTCCGGAGTACGTGATCGAGATAGCGCTGGTCCCTACGTAGGCCGTCGGAAAATTCAGTGCCTTTGCCGGCGCGAACCCAAGCCGGACTCTCGCAAACCCACCGCTGCGGTATTCGATCGCTCCGCGGGAATGTCTGTTTCAGAGAAAGGCGACAGCCCGGCTGAACGGCTGCCCTTGGCGCTGAGCCGCCGGGCCGTCAAACAGCGAACGTCCGCTCCGGAGTATGGCGCCGACGTCCCTGAGTGGCCGGCTTTGGTCGTAAGCCGACATTCAAATTGAGACCCTACCCGGAGCAGGGCAGGCTTGACATCCGCACCAAGACGCGAGCCATCGCCGGATCGCTCGGGACGCCGGGGTCAGCCGACTTGGTGCGAGAGGAGGGAAGGGGCCTGCGCCAGGACGTGGACCGCCTGGTTGCCGCGGCCGACCTGGCCCGGCTTCTGGAAGAGCTGCGCAGCACGGAGGCGCTGGTCCCCGTCCGGGCCGGCGCGTCGGCGCCGACGGCCGAGCAGGCGCATGCCATCCTGGCAGCGGCGGGACGCCTGGCCAATGGCTTGCAGCCGCCCAACGCGGCAGCGGGCCAGAACCCCGCTGCACCTGCCGCAGCGGGGAGCACACCGCCAGACGCCGCGATGACGGTCATGGCGGCTCTCCGCGCGCTGGAGCAAGGGCGTAGCCCCATGGGATGCCACGCTGACGCCCAATGCCGCCCCGCTGGCCGCGTACCAGGCGCGCAGTGCCGCGGAAGCTGCCACGGCCAAGGCCGCCAGCAGCCCGTCCGCGGCGCCTGATCCTGCGCCGACCACGCCGGTCCGGCCGAAGCCGGACAGTGACCCAGGCCCCGGCTTCTAGGTCTCTCGACCAGGAGACACATTGGCCCCCTCGTCATCATCGGGAAAAGGGAGGGACGAAACCGGCACACGAGGACGACCAGGACGGCGGCGGCAGGAGAAGGAGCATGGCTCCCGCATGCCCGTCCCGCGCCGCAAGGGACCGGCCTGCGGCCTCGCGCTGCGCGCGCCCTTGCCCCGCGGGACGGGATGCGGGGCTGGGGTGGGGTCGGCCCAGAATAGGAGGGCGGACAACAACCCAGGAGACGATGATGGTACAACTCCGCGAAGTCGATCCGCGCAGCCTGATCGAGAACCCCGACAACCCCCGGCGGAAGTCGCCGCCCGACGAGGCGGACCAGCAGATGGAGGCGACGGCCCGCGCCGTCGGCATCCTGCAGCCGCCCGTGGCGCGCGAGGTGCCCAAGGGCCTGATGACGATCTACGGCCACCGCCGGGTGCGCGGCGCCATCGCAGCCGCGCTCGGCACGATCCAAGTGCTGGTGCTCGGCCCTGACGAGGACGCCAGCGACGACCGGCTGCGGGCGCTGGTGGAGAACGTTGCGCGTAAGGCGATGACGCCGGTCGACTTGTGGAAGGCGATCGACCGGCTGACGTCGGAGCGCTGGACCGAGGACGCCATCGCCACCGCGCTGGCCGCGCCGGTGCGCCTGGTGCGCAAGCTGAAACTGCTCGGCACTGTCCACCCGCCCATGCTGGAGCGGATGAACGCCGGCGACATGCCGAAGGAGAACCTCCTGCGCCACATCGCCGCGGCGACCGCCGACGAGCAGGCGGCGGCATGGAAGAAGAACCGGCCGAAGAAGGGTGAAGGCGTCGATTGGCAGCGCCTGGCCGAGGTGCTGGCGCGGCGTACGATGCGCGCAGTGGACGCCAAGTTCGATGCGGAGTTCGGCGCCGCCTACGGCGTCACTTACACTGAGGACCTATTCGCGCCGGCCGACGAGGATAGCCGCACCACGACGAATTTCGAAGGCTTCCTTGCGGCGCAGCACGCCTGGACGGAGACGCACCTGCCGGATGGGGATGTGCTGCTGCAGGCGGACGAGTATGGCAGCGCCAAGCTGCCGCCAAAGGCGACACACGTCTACGCCGGGCTCAAACGGCCGGGCGTCACCGTGGGCCACTACGTGAACGACCGTACGGGCGCGGTGGAGACCGTGCATTTCATCATCCCGGAGCCAATTATCCGTTCCGGCAGCGATGGACAAGACGCCGCCCCTGAGCCGAAGGCCCGCGGGCCGATCACAGGGACCGGCATGACGATGATCGGCAACATGCGGACCGACGCCTTGCATGCGGCGCTGCGTGAGGAGCCGATCGACGATAGCCAGCTGATCGGGCTGCTGGTGCTGGCGCTGGGCGGCCGCAACGTCGAGATGAAGTCCGGCCTTGCCGGCGCTGGCATCGGCATGCCCGCGCCGCGCGACATCGCAGCCACGCTGACCGAGGGCGGCGTGCTGACCACGGACACCGGCCTGCTGCGCGCCGCGGCCCGGGCGGTGCTGGCCTACACCCTGTCCTGCCGTGACAACTGGAGTTGCAGCGGCGAAGTCGCGCTGGTCGCCGGCGGCGCTATCGCAGCCGACGCGCATCTGCCGGCGATGGCCAACCAGGAGTTCCTGATGTGCCAGTCCAAGGCAGAGCTGAGCCGGGTTGCCGCCGACCTCGGCGTCGTCGTCCAGCCGACGGCCAAGGCGACCCGGGGCCGGATGATCGACCTGGTCGGCGATGGCCGGTGGATCTACCCCCTGGCCCTGTTCCCGAAAGGGGGTGCAACGGCGTGCCAGGAACGGGCAGGAGAAGATCGCCGGGATGCGGCACCGGCAGAAGACCCGGATGCCAGCCTGGACGAGGGAAGCAGCCACCCCGGGCAGGATGGAAGCGTGGATGCCGTCAGCGGCGACGCCGTGGACGAGGACCTGCTGGACGAAGGCATCCACGACCCGGACCTGCCCCCGGCGGCCTGGATCGCTCCACCCGGCGCCGACGGCACCGCAGCCGCCGCGTAGTCCCTTGTACCTGCGCCCGCACCTGGCCTACGCTAGGGCGGGCACTCCCTCTTGGAGGAACGACGGATGACCTATCTCACCCTGACCACCGGCGGCCTGCCCGGTGCGCCGACCGCCTTGAGCCGACCGGTGCCGCTGGTCCCGCGCCTGCCAGCACCGTGCGCCGCTGGGCACCTGGATACCGACGTGCTGCGCCTGGGCGTCGCGCTACGGCGCCGGACGCTGCAGGACCTCGAAGCCGAACTCGTGGGCATGTGCGAGGCCGCGGCAGGCCAAGGCGACCCCTACGCCTCGGCCCCAGGCGACCGGGAACACTGGGACCGCTCGACCTGGCGGCGCTACCTGGACGCCGCACTACGGCTGGAGCGCTACTACACGCCGCGCATGGGCCAGCTGCGCAACGAGATCGCCCGCCTGGAGCGGCTGCTGGACCTCACCGCAGCCGCGTAGGACTGCTGGCCACCCGGCCGCCTCCAGCCGGCGTTTCCCACTCCATCCAACCGACGCCAACGGCGGGATCGCGCAACGGTCCCGCCGTTGGCGTTTCCACGCCAGGAGCGAACCATGCCAGCCACAGGCACAGACCCGACCGGCTTGCCGATGCGCTGCTACGCGCGCCACCCGACCACGGACGAGACCATCATGCTGATCCGCGGCCAGCTCGGCTTCTGGCCGGCCGACACCACCACGGCGCCGGAAAGGCTGAACGCCGGCTTGGCGGACCAGCCAACAGCAGCGCAGGTGCAGGCCATGCTGACCGGCTCAATGTTCGGCTGGCATGTGCCCCGCGCCGATCCCAGCCGCGTGCCGGCCAACCGCCGCACGGTCACTGCAAACCCGGACATGGTGATCGACTGGGGTGGGCTGGATCGGCCCTTCGTGTTCGCCGGCCTTTGCACGGTTGCCAGATGCGATCCCGCCACCCCGGACCGGCTCTGGACGCACGCCGCCGGGGATCTGGGCTTCTATGGTTGGCTGAGGGTCGCCAACGCCCATGCGGCACGAACCTGCAAGTGGGTCATCCTGGACCTGCTCGACCTGCCGCCCCGGGACTGGCGTGGTGAATACAACGGTCGGGTACCTCCACAGGAGGCTGCCGATATCGCCATCGACGAGCACGAGTCGGTGCGCGGCACTCAGCCCTTGCCGTCAAACGGGTCGCAACCGCCACGGCAAAGGAGCAAGGCATGAACACCTACCGGCTGCGGCTGGTCGAACAGACCATTCATGAGACCAGCGCCGACTTCGAGATCGAGGCGGTCTCCGCGGTCCAGGCGGCGGGCTGCCTAGCAGCGGCGCGCGACGCCGCCGCGGCGCGGGCGAGCCGGTTCGTGGAGATCCAGGGGCAATCTGTCACGACCGGACCATGCCAGGTGGTGGACACGCCCGTCTTCTACATCCTGTTGGACGAGCACGGCGAGGAACACGGCGAGGTGCAGCCCTGGCTGCCCCAGCCCCAAGCGGGTCCGGGCAGCCCTCCGTCCGCACAGCCGGACCAGGAGACGACGGACCCGCTGCTGCCATGATGCGGGCCTATGGGGCCTCGCGCTGCCGCCCCGGGCACAACCCGCTGCGCGTCGGTGTCATCGCCGTGGGCAGCGTTTTCTACCTCCAGGACCAGGGCTACTTCCGTTCGCGTTACGGCGAGGCGCCGGTCTGCAAGGTGCCCTGGATGGTCGAGGCGTTCCTGAACGGGCAGATGCATGCCAACCGCCGCGACCCGGACACCGGACGCTGGCGCAGCAGCTACTGGTCCGGACGCAACGACATGGCCGTCGTGCGCTCGCTGCGTGACGGGCGCCGCAACACGGTGGCGGTCCACATCCTGCAACTGCACGAGGACCACGGCCTGACCCGCGGGTTCAGCGGCTACCCGAGCCTGCCGGACCTGCGGCTCTACCGCACCCGCCCCCGGCCGTCCCGCACAGCCCTGCTGGGGCCGGAGTGCGAGTGGACCGACGCAAAGGACATCAAACGCTACACCACCGAAGTGACGCTGCGGCCCTTCCATGGCGAGCTGGTCCTGCTCGGTGACGCTCCAACCGGCGAGCGCAGCGCCGAAACCCGTCGCGCCCCGGCGGACCGGCGTGAGTCAGCTACCGCCAACGCGGGCGCTGGCGGTGGCAGCCCGCCATGGGCCAGCGGGCGTGACGACCAGGACAGCGACAGACCGTTTTGGGGCCGCTTCGTCTCCCTCCAGCCCCTCTAACCCGCGGGCGCGGCACCGGCTCATCGTCCGGTGCCGCCCTGCCATCCGCATCCTTGGTTTGGAGCGACATCATGGAAGACCTCACGACCAATCTACCGTTCCCCGACGCCTGCCGCACGGCAGGGGGCATGAGCCAGCACGACATGGCCGATCTCGACCCCGCGCGGGAGGCCGAAGATCGCCGCACCCGCAGCATCAACTCCTGCCTGGAGACCGCCGGCCGATGGCGGCGCCAGGCAGAGAACCTGCGTATCCACGCGGAACTTCCGCACCTGGCAGAGCAAGGCCGGGACATGCTGCTGTGCGAGGCTGCCAGCGCCGACGCGAGCGCAGCCTATTGGGAGGACGGCGCCAGGGACTATGGGCATGTCCCATAGGCGCCAGGCAGGCCCCCCGCCTTTCGCTGCCAGCCAACCCTGTTTGCGCCACTCCAGGCCATGCTGGCGCCGAGCCCATCCCACCCGAGGACACAGAACATGCAGCACCCTTCCGAACGCCCCAGCTTGCCGACAAGCTCAACCAGACAGCGCCGACCGCAGCTTTCAGGGAAAGCCATCATGCACATGGCATTTCTCCTACTGATTGGGTTGGCCGGGTTTGGCGTGCCGTTAGCGGCCAATGCTCAAACCGGCCCGGTCGGCACGGAACCGTCGCGCATTGCTCCCAGAAGGCCGGGAGGCGTGGTCATGCCGGATCACGTGGATTTCGCGGTCAAAAGAGATATTGTCGATGCGGCTCTGGCTCCGTTCAATATCGACTTCCGCTCCTATGAGAACCAGCTGGTTGAGGCGAAAAGCGGCTTCACACAGCAAGGTTGGGATGAATTCGCCGCCATAAGTGGTCTTGGCGAAAGGGTCGAGCAAGTCATCCAGCGAAAGCTGCAATGCCATGCCGACCTGTACGCGCGAACGAACATCAGCCCTGTCGCTAGTGCAATATCGGCCGAAGGCTACCTGGCCGACCTCCGTATTCAGGAAACATGCGAGACGCCGAGCCAGGCTTCAAACAACCTCCTACATCTGCGCGCCGTCGTGATACGGACAAGCGCTCCAACCCAGCCCGCTCGGTTGGCAATCGACCACGTTTCCTTTGATCCACAGCCATGAACACGTTGCAAGCTGTAAGGGAAGGGCAGGCGAGGGCGGCGGCATCTACTTACGTCGCAGGAAAATGCCTGTCACATGAGACGATAGAGGCGGACTACCCACCCCTGATGCAGGGTCAGGCCGTGGCGCTGCGGAACTACGCCCGCACATATGGTCCGCGGTGGAAGCCGATGCTGCGAGCGGAGTGGCTCAACGACACCGCGGAGCCGTTGCTGCACAGCCTGCGCAACAGCCACGGCCCGTTCTGGGTGGCAGCGCTCTCGCCGTCCGCCGACGGCGAGCCCGGGTAGCATCGCCGCCATGGGCCGTCGCGCCGTCGCCCAGCTCGACCTGTTCGCGGGAGCTGTCCCAGTAGCCGCTACGCTGCCGATCGCTGCCAGACAGGAGCTGGACGTGGTGGCCGAGGCTTTGCGGCAGGAAGCCGCGCGCCTGGAGCGCAATGCCGTCCTACGCGCCGCGCAGCTGCGCCTGATGGCGCAGGGCCTGTGGGGCTTTCCCAACCTCGTCCGCAACCCGGACGCCCCCTGGCGGCAGTGCCGGGGCCTGCTGCTGGACTGGCCCACCACCATCACCTGCTGGCCCGCCTCCTACGTCGTCCGGGCAACCGGGGACGCAGGCTTGACCATCACCCTCCGCATACGCCCCGGAGCGGACGTCAATCCTGCCGTGCCGCGTGCCGCCGCGATCCTCGCCGACCTCGGGCCGGTCAGCCTCGTGCCGTCCACCTTGCCCGTCGAAGCCTATGAGGCGTCCTAACCCGCGTTCAGCCTGGCTGGACGGATGGCTACACAAATGGCCGGCAAGGCATGAGACGCGGGCAGGGGAACCACGAGGACCAGAAGCCGAGGATGAATGGGCTGCCGCATCCCGCCGCCCGGGGCAAAGGGCGGGTCCTCGCCATGCTCCCCGGGCCAAGCAGCCCGGCTGCGCGTGACCGCGGTCCCGCGCCAGGGCGCGCCTTTGCCCCGGCCGACGTGCCGCAGCGCCGGGGAGGTGTTCAGAGAGGAGCACCACGATGGCGAAAAACACTACGACGCGGGGCGACAAGGGCGGGAGCGCCGCTAGGGTCCACACCCCGCGCGACCTCTACCGGAGGGTGACGGACCGGGTCCGGTCTGCCGCTGGCTACGTGGACGACATCGCCGCGGCGCTGGCAACCAGGGGAGGGCATCTGTTCGTCAGCAGCGGCGGCGCAATCCTCTACAAGCAAGACTGGCAACTCAGCGGCTGCAACATCGCGATCCTCAAGCCGGCTTGCATCGCCGCCGGCCTTCCCGTGATCGACAGCCGCTGCATCGATGACAAGCCGGATTTGTGGCTGCTGGCCGTGGACGTTCCAAGGGTCGCCGTGAGCCGGGACGTGAGCCCCACCCCACGGAAGGGCGCGGTGTCCTATGCGCCGCTCGAATACGTGGCCGGGCTGTATCGGGCGGCGGGAGCGGAGGTGCACAACCTGCCCGAAGCCGTCGTCTCGCCGAAGCAGGCAGCGTGATGGTCGGCATGTGGGATATCGTGCCGCCCGACGCACGCCCAGGTGAAGAGACCCCGTTGACGATCATCGACCGTGAGGATGGGCCAAATGGCCGTACTGTCTGTGTCGTGCCTGGCAACCTCAACTGGCAGAAGTCGGACAACAACTTCGTCCGTCTGCTCGATGAGGACGACATCGCCAACGCCCGGCTGCTCGCCGCCGCACCCCAGATCCGGTCCGCGCTGGCCGCCCTGCTGGGCTGGGCGGTCCGGAACCTGTCAACGACTTTGAGACATGTTTTCGGTCAGTTTAGGCTTGCGGGTATGGCTTGGTGTTGGGGTGGGTTGATCCAGGCGGCGACGGGTTTCTGGGGTGGTTT